>DATJGA010000328.1:0-13111 GCA_035495395.1 Mycobacteriales bacterium
GCCGCCGTGATCGTCCTTGCCGCGGGCGAGGGCACCCGGATGAGGAGCGCGACCCCCAAGGTCCTGCACCGGCTCGGCGGCCGCACCATGCTCGGGCACGTGCTCGCCGCGGCGGAGGCGCTCGACCCGGAGCACCTGGTCGTCGTCGTCGGGCACGGTCGCGACGAGGTCGCCGCGACGCTCACCGGCAAGGCGCGGGCCGTGGTGCAGGAGACCCAGGACGGCACCGGGCACGCCGTCGAGGTCGCGCTCGCGACCCTCGGCGAGCTGACCGGCACCGTCGTCGTTCTGCCGGGCGACACGCCCCTCATCACCGCGGCCACGCTGCAGGCGCTCGTCGACCGGCACGAGGCGGACGGCGCCGCCACGACGCTGCTGAGCGCGGTCGTGGACGACGCGACGGGCTACGGCCGGGTGGTGCGCGACGAGCGGGGCGTGCGCGCCGTGGTCGAGCACAAGGACGCCGACGCGGCGACGCTCGAGGTCCGCGAGATCAACACCAGCGTCTACGCCTTCGAGGGAGCGGCGCTGCGCGCGTCGCTGTCGGAGCTGACAACCGACAACGCGCAGGGCGAGCTCTACCTCACCGACGTCGTCGGGCTGCACCGCGAGGCCGGTCGGCCGGTCGGGGCCCTCGTCGCGCCCGACGCCGACGAGACGCTGGGGTGCAACGACCGCGCCCAGCTGGCCGACCTGGCCCGCAAGCTGCGCGACCGCACCAACCTGGCCCACCTGAGGGCCGGGGTGGCGATCCTCGACCCGCAGACGACCTGGATCGACGTCGACGTCGTGCTCGAGCCGGACACGACCGTCGAGCGCAACACGTCCCTGCACGGCAGCACCGTCGTACGGCGGGACGCGGTCGTGGGACCGGACACCACTCTGACCGACTGCGAGGTGGGGTCCGGGGCGACCGTCACCCGGACGCAGGCGACCGGCGCCGTCATCGGCCCGCGCGCCACGGTCGGGCCCTTCTCGTACCTGCGGCCCGGCACGGTGCTCGGCGAGGGCGCGAAGGTCGGCGCCTACGTCGAGGTCAAGGCCAGCGAGATCGGGGCCGGCAGCAAGGTGCCGCACCTGTCCTACGTCGGAGACGCGACGATCGGCGAGCGCAGCAACATCGGCGCCGGCACGATCGTCGTCAACTACGACGGCGTGGCGAAGCACCGCACGACCGTGGGCGACGACGTCCGCGTCGGCAGCAACAACAGCCTGGTCGCACCGGTCGAGGTCGGCGACGGCGCCTACACCGCGGCCGGCTCGGCGATCACCGAGGACGTCCCGCCGGGCGACCTCGCGGTCGGGCGGGCACAGCAGCGCAACATCGAGGGGTGGGTCGCGCGCAAGCGCCCGAAGAAGGGGAAGCCGTGAGCGGCCTGGAGATCGCCAACCGCAAGAACCTCATGCTGTTCACGGGGAGGGCGGCCCCGGAGCTGGCGCAGGAGGTCGCCAGCCACCTCGGCGTCGACCCGGTGCCGACCAGCGCCTACGACTTCGCGAACGGCGAGATCTTCGTCCGCTTCGAGGAGTCGGTGCGCGGCTGCGACGCCTTCGTCATGCAGAGCCACGCAGCGCCCATCAACACGTGGGTGATGGAGCAGCTGCTCATGGTCGACGCCCTCAAGCGGGCCAGCGCCAAGCGCATCACCGTGGTCATGCCCTTCTACCCCTACGCCCGGCAGGACAAGAAGCACCGCGGTCGCGAGCCGATCAGCGCGCGCCTCATCGCCGACCTGTTCAAGACCGCGGGCGCGGACCGGCTGATGAGCGTCGACCTGCACACCGCGCAGATCCAGGGCTTCTTCGACGGCCCGGTGGACCACCTGTTCGCGCTGCCGCTGCTGACCGAGCACGTCGCGTCCCGGTACGACACGAGCCGGATGACCATCGTGTCCCCGGACGCCGGGCGGGTCCGCGTCTCGGAGCGGTGGTCGGACCGGATGGGCGGCTGCCCGCTGGCGTTCATCCACAAGACCCGCGACCCGCGGGTGGCCAACCAGGTCGTCGCGAACCGCGTCGTCGGTGACGTCGACGGCCGCGTCTGCGTCCTCGTCGACGACATGATCGACACCGGCGGCACGATCACCAAGGCCGCCGACGTGCTCTTCGAGGCCGGCGCCACCGACGTGATCATCGCCGCGACGCACGGCGTGCTCAGCGACCCGGCGACGGACCGCCTGAAGAACAGCCGGGTGGCCGAGACGATCGTGACGAACACGCTGCCCATCCCGGACGAGAAGCGCTTCGACAAGCTCACCGTGCTGTCCATCGCGCCGCTGCTGGCGCGGGCCATCAGCGAGGTGTTCGAGGACGGCTCCGTCACCGGGATGTTCGACGGGGACGCCTGAGGTCGCTCGGTTGGGGCGCCACCGACAGGTCCGCTAGACTCGTTCGTCGCGCCTTCACGCGCCCTGAGACGCCTTCGACGCCCGTACGGCGTCACCCGCCCGCTTGAGGAGTTCTGCAGTGTCCGAGGTCCGCATCGTCGCCGAGTCTCGTACCGAGTTCGGCAAGGGCCCGGCCCGCCGTACCCGCCGGGCCGGGAAGGTCCCCGCCGTCCTGTACGGCCACGGCGACAAGCCGCGCCACTACGCGCTCCCGGGGCACGAGCTCATGCTCGCGCTCAAGCACGACAGCAACGTGCTCCTGACGCTGCAGTGCGACGACGGCGAGCACCTCGCGCTGCCCAAGGTCGTCGTGCGGCACCCCATCCGGCGCACGCTCGAGCACGTCGACCTCATCGCGGTCCGCAAGGGCGAGAAGGTCACCGTCGAGGTGCCGATCACCCTCGTGGGCGAGGCCGAGCGGGAGGTGCTGGTGGACCAGCAGCTCACGACGCTGTCGGTCGAGGCGGACGCCTCCAGCATCCCGAGCCACCTCGAGGTGAGCATCCAGGGCCTGGCCGTCGGCGGCCACATCGAGGCGAAGGACGTGCCGCTCCCGGCGGGCACCACCCTCGTCACGGACGCCGAGCACGTCGTCGTGGCCGGCCTGGCCACCCCGACGGCCGAGCAGGTCGACGCGGAGCTCGCCGAGGCCGAGGCGGAGCTGGCCGGTCCGGCCGCTGCCGAGGCCGAGGCCGAGGAGGCTCCCGCCGAGGAGACCCCCGCGGACGAGGCTCCCGCCGCCACCGAGGAGTAGTCCTCCGTGGCGGACGACCTCTGGCTGGTCGTCGGCCTGGGGAACCCCGGAGCGAAGTACGCCGGGAACCGGCACAACGTCGGGTTCCTCGTCGTCGACCTGCTCGCCGAGCGGATGGGTGCGCGCTTCAAGGCGCACAAGGGCCGCGCGGACGTCGTCGAGGGCCGGCTCGCCGGTCAGCGGGTCGTGCTGGCCAAGCCCTCGTCGTACATGAACCTGTCGGGCGGGCCGGTCGCCAGCCTGCGCGACTTCTTCAAGGTGCCGGCCGAGCGCATCGTCGTCGTGCACGACGAGCTGGACCTGCCCTTCGCGACGCTGCGCCTCAAGCGCGGCGGCGGCGACAACGGCCACAACGGGCTGCGCTCGCTGACGCAGAGCCTCGGCACCAAGGAGTACCTGCGCGTGCGCTGGGGCATCGGCCGGCCGCCGGGGCGGCAGGACCCGGCGGACTTCGTGCTCAAGGACTTCACGGCGGTGGAGCGCAAGGAGCTGCCGTTCCACGTCGACCGGGCCGCCGACGCCGTCGAGGCGCTGCTCACGACCTCGCTCGAGGCGGCGCAGAACACCTTCCACGCCGGCGACTAGTCCGCGGCCGCCCGTCGGGCGATGCTCGCCTCCAGCTCGAGGTTGAACCTGGTGAGCAGGCCGGCGAACACCTGCCGGTCCTTGGCCGACCAGGCCTCCAGCACGTCGTCGAGCAGCTGGGTGCGCTGCCGCTGCGTCTCCTGGAACGCCGCCAGCCCCGCGGGCGTCGCGGACACCAGCGCCGCGCGCGCGTCGGCCGGGTCGGTCACCCGGCTCACCAGGGACGCCTCCTCCAGCGCCCGCACCTGCCGGCTCACCACGGACAGGTCCACCTCGAGCAGCCCGGCGAGCACCGTGGGGCGCAGCGGGCCGTCCTCCACGATGCGCCAGAGCGCCTGGTACGCCGGGCGGTCGAGCAGGGTGTCCCCGCCCGGCCCCGGGAGGCGCACGGGGCGGGAGATGCGCCGCGCGAGCACCAGCAGCTGCTGCTCGAGCTCGGGAAGGGCCACCAGGTCATCGTAGGGGTCGAGTGCTTACCTCAGGGTAAGGGTCCCGTACCCGCGCGCCGCCCTCCTAGCCTGTCGTGGTGAGCCTCGCAGGTCTGCTCGACGTCGTGCTGTCCGACCCCTCGCTGCGCGAGGTGGTCGAGACGGTGCCGGGCACCCTCGACCTCACCGCCCCCGTCGGGCTGCGGCCCTTCGTGCTCGGCGCCCTCGCGCGCCGTCGTCACGTGCTCGCCGTCACCGCCACCGGTCGCGAGGCCGAGGAGCTGGAGGCCGCGCTCGGGTCGGTCCTCGACCCGCACCGCGTGGCGCTGTTCCCCAGCTGGGAGACGCTGCCCCACGAGCGGCTCAGCCCGCGGCCCGACACGGTCGGGCGGCGGCTCGCCGTGCTGCGCCGGCTGGCGCACCCGAGCACCGACGACCCCGCCACCGGGCCCCTCGACGTCGTCGTCGCACCCGTCCGGTCGCTGCTGCAGCCCCAGGTGCCGGGCCTGGGGGAGCTCGAGCCGGTCGCGGTGCGGGCGGGTGAGCAGGCCGACCTCGAGGACCTGGTGCGCCGGCTCGTCGACCTGTCCTACGCCCGCGTCGAGCTGGTCGAGCGGCGTGGCGAGATCGCGGTGCGGGGCGGCATCCTCGACGTCTTCCCGCCGACCGAGGAGCACCCGGTCCGCGTCGAGCTCTGGGGCGACGAGGTCGAGGAGGTCCGGTACTTCAAGGTGGCCGACCAGCGGTCGCTGCACGTCGCCGAGCACGGCCTGTGGGCGCCGCCCTGCCGCGAGCTGCTCCTCACCGACGAGGTGCGCAGGCGGGCGAAGGAGCTCGCCGAGCAGCACCCCGAGCTCGCCGACATGTGCCTGCGGCTCGCGGACGGCCACCCGGTGGAGGGCATGGAGGCACTGGCGCCCGTGCTCGTGGACGACCTGCGGCTGCTCGTGGACGAGCTCCCCCGCGACACCGTCGTCGTCGTGTGCGACCCGGAGCGGGTCCGCACCCGGGCGCACGACCTGGTCGCCACCAGCCAGGAGTTCCTCGAGGCGTCCTGGGCGACCGCCGCGACCGGCGGCAAGGCTCCCGTCGACCTCGGGGCCGCGGCGTACAAGGGGCTGGTCGAGGTGCGCGAGCACGCGACCGCGCACGGCCACCCGTGGTGGGCGGTCACCCCCTTCACCGCCGACGAGGACCTCGACGCGGACAGCGTGGTGCTGGCCGCGCGGGCGCCGCAGTCGTACCTCGGCGACACCGACCGGGCCCTCGAGGACGTGCGGCGCTGGCTCGCCGACGACTACGCGGTCCTGCTGACCACCGTCGGGCACGGGCCGGCGGAGCGGCTCGTCGAGGTGCTGCGCGCCGCCGACGTGCCGGCCGGCCTGTCCGACGTACCGCTGCCCGGTGCCGTCGCGGTCACCACGGCGTCGCTGGAGGCGGGCTTCGCGAGCGACCTGCTCAAGACTGTCGTGCTCACCGAGGCCGACCTCACGGGCAGCAAAGGCCCTGGTAGCAAAGACATCTCGCGTCGCATGCCCTCGCGTCGGCGCAACGCGGTCGACCCGCTGCAGCTGCGGGCCGGCGACCCCGTCGTCCACGAGCAGCACGGCGTGGGGCGGTACGTCGAGATGGTGCAGCGGACGGTCGCCGGCGCCACCCGCGAGTACCTCATCCTCGAGTACGCCAAGGGCGACCGCCTGTTCGTCCCCACCGACCAGCTCGAGCACGTCACCAGGTACGTCGGCGGCGAGGCTCCGAGCCTGGACCGGCTCGGCGGCTCGGACTGGTCCAAGCGCAAGGGCCGGGCGCGCAAGGCGGTGCGCGAGATCGCGGCCGGGCTCATCCAGCTCTACGCCGCGCGCACCTCCGCCCCCGGCCACGCCTTCGGACCCGACACCCCCTGGCAGCGCGAGCTCGAGGACGCCTTCCCGTACGTCGAGACCCCCGACCAGCTCGAGGCCATCGACGAGGTCAAGGCCGACATGGAGAAGCCGCTGCCGATGGACCGCGTCATCTGCGGCGACGTCGGCTACGGCAAGACCGAGATCGCGGTGCGGGCCGCGTTCAAGGCCGTCCAGGACGGCAAGCAGGTCGCCGTCCTGGTGCCGACGACGCTGCTCGTGCAGCAGCACTACAAGACCTTCCGCGACCGCTTCGCCCAGTTCCCGGTCTCGGTGCGCCCGACGAGCCGGTTCCAGACGGACACCGAGCACGCCGCCGTCCTCGCCGGGCTCACCGACGGCACCGTCGACGTCGTCATCGGCACCCACCGGCTGCTGTCGGACAAGGTGCGCTTCAAGGACCTCGGGCTCGTCGTGGTCGACGAGGAGCAGCGCTTCGGCGTGGAGCACAAGGAGTTCCTGAAGCAGATGCGCGCGGCCGTGGACGTGCTCACCATGAGCGCCACCCCGATCCCGCGCACCCTGGAGATGTCGCTCACGGGGATCCGCGAGATGTCGACGATCCTCACGCCGCCGGAGGAGCGGCACCCCGTCCTCACCTACGTCGGCCCGTACGACGACAAGCAGGTGGCGGCCGCGATCCGCCGCGAGCTCATGCGCGAGGGCCAGGTGTTCTACCTGCACAACCGGGTCGAGTCGATCGACCGCGCGGCCAAGCGGCTGCGCGACCTGGTGCCCGAGGCCCGGGTCGCCGTCGGCCACGGCCAGATGGGGGAGGACGCCCTCGAGCAGGTCATGATCGGCTTCTGGGAGAAGCACTTCGACGTCCTCGTGTGCACGACCATCGTCGAGAGCGGCCTGGACATCCCGAACGCCAACACCCTCATCGTGGAGCGCGCGGACGCCTTCGGCCTCAGCCAGCTGCACCAGATCCGCGGCCGGGTCGGCCGTGGTCGGGAGCGCGCCTACGCCTACTTCACCTACCCCACCGACAAGCCGCTCACGGAGACGGCCTACGACCGGCTCGCGACCATCGCCCAGAACACCGAGGTGGGCGCCGGCATGGCCGTCGCCATGAAGGACCTCGAGATCCGCGGTGCCGGCAACCTGCTGGGCGGCGAGCAGTCGGGGCACATCGCCAGCGTCGGCTTCGACCTCTACATGCGGCTGGTCGGCGAGGCGGTCAAGGACTTCAAGGCGCACGGCGGGATGCCGGGGGAGGAGGAGCCGGAGGAGGTCCCCGACACCAAGGTCGACCTGCCCGTCGAGGCGTACCTGCCGCACGACTACGTGCCCGGCGAGCGGCTGCGGCTCGCCGCCTACCGCTCCATCGCGGCCGCCCTCGACGACGCCCAGCTGGCCGCCGTACGGGACGAGCTGCAGGACCGGTACGGCCCGCTGCCCGACGAGGCGGACCGCCTGCTGGCCGTGGCCGCCTTCCGCAACGGCTGCCGGGAGCGGGGGCTCACCGAGGTGGTGCTGCAGGGCCCGCAGGTGCGCTTCGCGCCGATGAAGCTGCGCGAGTCGCAGGTGCTGCGCCTCAAGCGGCTGTTCCCCGGCGCCGTGCACAAGCAGGCGCTGGACGTCGTCCTCGTGCCGCACCCGAAGACCGCGCCGTTCGGGGGGCAGCCGCTGCGGGACGCCGCGCTGCTCGCGTGGGCGACGGACCTGCTCGCGGCCGTCCTCGACGGCTGACCCGGCGCGTCTGGCAGGCTGGTAGCCGCCGTACCCCTCGAAGGAGAGCCCTGCCCGTGATCCGCGCGACCCGCACCGCCGCACTCGTCGGCCTGCTCGCCGTGTCCCTCAGCGCCTGCGGCACCGTCCGCGCCGGCGCCGCAGCGACCGTCGGGGACGACCGGATCACCAGCTCGGAGCTGACCGCCGTCGTCGACCGCGGCCTGAAGGACCCGAGCGCGCAGCAGACCGTCGGTGCCGACAAGCCCGCCTTCGAGCGCAGCGTCCTGTCCCGCCTCATCCAGCACCTCGTGCTCGTCAAGGCGGCCGCGGACAACGACGTGAGCGTCGACGGGGCGGACGTCGACGCGGCCTTCGACTCCTTCGCCCAGCAGCTCGGCGGGGAGCAGCAGCTGCGCTCCGAGGCGCTCAAGGCGGGCATCGCCGCGCAGGACCTGCGCGGAGCGATCGCCGACGCCGCGCTGCGCGACGCGCTGGCCGACAAGCTCACCGCGTCGATCGAGATCCCGCCCGCGGTCCTCGCCCAGGCCTACCAGCAGAGCATCGGGCAGTTCGACCGGGTGCACTCGGCGCACATCCTCGTCACCACGCTGGCGCAGGCGCAGGACCTGCTCGCCCAGGTGCAGCGCGACCCGGCGTCGTTCCCCGCGCTCGCGGCCCAGTTCTCGCAGGACACGAGCAACAAGGCCAACGGCGGCGACCTCGGCTTCCAGGGCCGCGGCGCCCTGGAGAAGCCCTTCGAGGACGCCATCTTCGCGGCGAAGCCCGGCACGTTCGTCCTGGCGCACACCTCCTTCGGCTACCACGTCATCCACGTCATCGAGCGGCAGACCGTCTCGCTCGCGGACGCGACGACCACGCTGCGCCGGACGCTGCTCGCGGACCAGCGCGCGCAGGCGGTCGAGGAGCTGCTGGCCAAGACGGCGAAGGGGCTGCACGTGCGCGTCAACCCCCGCTTCGGCACGTGGGAGGCCGAGACGCGGTCGGTCGTCGAGACCGTCACCTGCCCCAAGACGGCGGTCAGCTCCCCGTCGCCGCGACCGGACGACACCGGCGGCGCCGGTCCCACGCCCGCCGCGACGCCCGTCTGCTGATGCCCGACCGCCCGGGCCAGCGGCTGCTCGACGTGGTCGCCGTCATGGACCGGCTGCGGTCGCCCGGGGGCTGCCCGTGGGACGCCCAGCAGACGCACGCCTCGCTCATGCCGTACCTGCTCGAGGAGGCGTACGAGACCTACGACGCCCTGGAGCGGGGCGACCTCGAGCACCTGCGCGAGGAGCTCGGCGACCTGCTTCTGCAGATCGTCTTCCACGCCCGCATCAGCAGCGAGACGGGCTGGGGGATCGACGACGTCGCGGGGGACCTCGTCGACAAGCTCGTACGGCGGCACCCGCACGTGTTCGCGGGCGCACCCGCCGACGACCTCGAGGGCAGCTGGGAGGCGCTTAAGGCGGCCGAGAAGGGGCGCGTCTCGGTCACCGAGGGCGTCCCGCTGGGCCAGCCGGCGCTGTCGCTCGCCGCCAAGCTGCAGCGCCGCGCCGCGCGCGTGGGCGCGCCGGTCCCCACGGGCGACGGCTCCCTCGGGGGCCGGCTGTGGGACCTGGTCGCCGAGTGCGCCGAGCAGGGCGTCGACCCCGAGGTGGCGCTGCGCGAGGTGGCGCGCGGCTTCCGCGACCGGCTCGCCGCCGTCGAGGCGACGCTGGCCGGCGAGGGGCGCGACCCCAAGCAGCTGGCCCCCGAGGAGTGGGCCGACCGCCTCGGCGGCTGACCGCCGTACCCGGCTCGATAGGCTGGCCGCCGCCTGCAACCCTGACGCAAGGAGCCCCCCGTGCCGTCCATCGAGGCCGTCGGCGCCCGCGAGATCCTCGACTCGCGCGGCAACCCCACCGTCGAGGTCGAGGTGGGCCTCGACGACGGCAGCTTCGGCCGGGCCGCCGTCCCGAGCGGCGCCAGCACCGGCGCGTACGAGGCCGTCGAGCTGCGTGACGGCGGGGAGCGGTACGGCGGCAAGGGCGTGAGCAAGGCCGTCGGCGCCGTGCTGGACGACATCGAGGAGGCGCTCCTCGGCCGCGAGGCGAGCGAGCAGCGGCTCATCGACCAGGTGCTCATCGACCTCGACGGCACCCCGGACAAGAGCCGCTTCGGCGCGAACGCGATCCTCGGCGTCAGCCTCGCCGTCGCGCGGGCGGCCGCCGAGTCGCACGGCCTGCCGTTGTTCCGGTACGTCGGGGGGCCGAGCGCGCACCTGCTCCCCGTGCCGATGATGAACATCCTCAACGGGGGCGCGCACGCCGACACCAACGTCGACGTGCAGGAGTTCATGATCGCGCCCATCGGCGCGGCCACCTTCAGCGAGGGCCTGCGCCAGGGCGTGGAGGTCTACCACGCGCTCAAGAGCGTGCTGAAGAAGAAGGGCCTCACGACGAGCATCGGCGACGAGGGCGGCTTCGCCCCCGACCTGCCGAGCAACCGGGCCGCGCTCGACCTCATCGTCGAGGCCGTCGGCACCACGGGTCTCACCGTCGGCCGCGACATCGCGCTCGCGCTCGACGTCGCGGCGACCGAGTTCCACTCCGAGGGCCTGTACGCCTTCGAGGGCGCGAAGAAGACGGCGCAGGACATGGCCGACTACTACGCCGACCTCGTGGCGAGCTACCCCATCGTGAGCATCGAGGACCCGCTCGACGAGAGCGACTGGGACGGCTGGGCGGCGCTCACGGCGCAGCTCGGCGCGCAGGTGCAGCTCGTCGGCGACGACCTGTTCGTCACCAACCCCAAGCGGCTGGCCGAGGGCATCGCGAAGGGCACCGCCAACGCCCTGCTCGTCAAGGTGAACCAGATCGGCACGCTCACCGAGACCCTCGACGCGGTCAGCCTCGCCCACCGCAGCGGCTACCGCTGCATGATGAGCCACCGCTCCGGCGAGACCGAGGACACCACCATCGCGGACCTCGCCGTCGCGACCGACTGCGGCCAGATCAAGACCGGTGCGCCGGCGCGGTCCGAGCGCGTCGCGAAGTACAACCAGCTGCTGCGCATCGAGGAGGAGCTCGACGACGCGGCGCGGTACGCCGGGGCCGCCGCCTTCCCGCGCTTCGCGCCCTGAACGCCGTAGCGTGAGCGGGTGCCTGCTGACCGACCCGGCCTGACGACCCGCGCTGCGGTGCTCGGGCTCGTCGTGTGCGGCCTGGTCGTCAGCGCCGCGCTGCCGCTGCGCGAGTACCTCTCGCAGCAGAGCCAGATCGCCGGCGCGCGGGCGCGCAACGCGCAGCAGCAGGCCCGGGTCGACGCGCTCGAGCGCCAGCTGCAGCAGTGGCGCGACCCGGCGTACGTCAAGGCGCAGGCCCGCACCCGGCTGCACTTCGTCATGCCCGGCGAGTACGCCTACGTCGTGCTCTCGCCCACCGCCGCGCCGCTGCCGGCCGGTCGCGCCGCGCTCCCCGGCGTGCAGGCCGTCGGCCCGGAGGCTCCCTGGTACTCGCAGCTCTGGGCCGGTGTGCAGTCCGCGGACCGGCCGGCCCCGGCGCCGACGGTCCCCGCCGCCCCGAGATGAGCCTGGACCCGCGTGACCGGCGGGCCGTGGCGCTGCAGCTCTCCCGCGAGCCCCGCGGCGCCCGGGACGTCGCGCACCGGTGCGGCTGCGGCCTGCCCGACGTCGTCGAGACCAGCCCGCGACTGCCCGACGGCACGCCGTTCCCGACGCTCTACTACCTGACCTGCCCCCGCCTCGCGAGCATGATCGGCCGGCTGGAGAGCGACGGCCTGATGCGCGAGATGACCGACCGGCTCGCCACCGACCCCGACCTCCAGGCGCGGTACGACGAGGCCGCCCGCGACTACGTCGCCCGGCGGGACGCCCTGGGGGTGCTGGACTCCGCGCCCGCGCAGGGCGGCATGCCGCACCGCGTGAAGTGCCTGCACGTGCTGGTCGCGCACGCGCTCGCCGTCGGACCCGGCGTCAACCCGTTCGGGGACGAGGCGCTCGCGCTGCTGGCGGACTGGGCCGAGGCCGGACCGTGCGTGGACCCCGACGACCCGGACGCCCGGCCGCGGAAGAAGACGCGGTCGTGAGGGTCGCCGCCGTCGACTGCGGCACCAACTCGATCCGCCTGCTGGTGGCCGACCTGGACGGCGCGGAGAAGAAGGACGTGCACCGCGAGATGCGCGTCGTCCGGCTCGGCGAGGGCGTCGACCGCACCGGTGTCCTGGCACCGGCGGCGCTCGCCCGCACCCGCGAGGCCGCCCTCGACTACGCCGCGACGTGCCGGGACCTCGGCGCCGAGCGGACCCGGTTCGTCGCGACGTCCGCGACGCGCGACGCCGCCAACCGGGGCGACTTCGTGGCCCTGGTGCAGGACGCGTTCGGCCTCGAGCCCGAGGTGGTGAGCGGCGACGAGGAGGCTGCCCTCTCCTTCCTCGGTGCCACCCGCGGTCTCGTCGCCGAGCCGCCCTTCCTCGTCGTGGACATCGGCGGGGGGTCGACCGAGCTGGTCCTGGGCACCGACCGGGTCCGGGCCGCGGCGTCCGTGGACGTCGGCTGCGTGCGGCTGACCGAGCGCCACCTGCGGTCCGACCCGCCGACGGCGGAGCAGGTCGCCGCGGCGCGCGCCGACGTCGAGGCCGCGCTCGCGCGGGCCGAGCAGGTCGTGCCGGTCGCGGAGGCCCGCACGACCGTGGGCCTGGCGGGCAGCGTCACCACGGTCGCCGCCCTCGCGCTCGGGCTCCCGTCGTACCAGCCGGACCGGATCCACCTGTCGCGGGTCTCGGCCCGCGACGTCCGGGAGGTGACCGAGCGGCTGCTGGCGATGACGCGGGCCGAGCGGGCGGCGCTGCCGGTCATGCACCCGGGGCGGGTGGACGTGATCGGCGGCGGTGCGCTGGTGCTGCTCGCCCTGGTGGAGCGGTTCGGGCTCGAGGAGGTCCTCGTGAGCGAGGCCGACATCCTCGACGGCATCGCGCTGTCCGTGCTCAGCGCGCCGGCGCCGTGATCCGTCCTGGGGGCGGGTTCCCCACCGACAAGGCGAGCCTGCGCACGCCGGTCGCGCACGACGCCGACGAGGTCGTGCGGCTGGCGGCGAGCGCCCCCTCGCTCGACCACCTGGACGGCAGGTCGTCGGTCTGCCGCGCCTGCCCGCGCCTCGTCGCCTGGCGGGAGGAGGTCGCCACCGACAAGCGCGCGTCCTTCGCCCACCAGACCTACTGGGGCCGTCCGGTCACCGGCTGGGGCGTCGAGCGACCGCGGATCGTCCTGGTCGGCCTCGCGCCGGCGGCGCACGGCGGCAACCGCACCGGCCGCATCTTCACCGGCGACCGCAGCGGGGACTGGCTGTTCGCCGCGCTGCACCGCGCCGGCCTGGCGGC
>DATJGA010000329.1:0-3725 GCA_035495395.1 Mycobacteriales bacterium
CGGTTCACGGGCGCAGAGGCTAGCGGCTCGTACGCTCCGGTGGTGCGCAGCGACCGGCTCGAGGCCTTCAGCGACGGCGTCATCGCCATCCTCATCACCATCATGGTGCTGGAGCTGCACGTGCCCGAGGGCGACGACCTCCAGGCGCTGCACAAGGTGCTGCCGGTGTTCCTGGCCTACGTCCTGAGCTTCGTCTACCTCGGCATCTACTGGAACAACCACCACCACATGCTGCAGGCGACCGAGCGGGTCACCGGCGGGGTGCTCTGGGCCAACCTGCACCTGCTGTTCTGGCTGTCCCTCTTCCCCTTCACGACCGCGTGGATCGGGCGGTCGCACCTCGCGCACCTGCCGACCGCCGTGTACGGCGTGGTCATGCTCATGGCGGCCCTCGCCTACTACCTGCTGCAGACGATGATCATCCACGCCGAGGGCCCGCGCTCGACGCTGGCCGAGGCGATCGGCAGCGACGTGAAGGGCAAGGCCTCCCCCGTCCTCTACGCCAGCGCCGTCGGGCTGGCGTTCGTGGCCCCCTGGGCCTCGGTCGCGCTGTACGTCCTCGTCGCGCTCATCTGGCTGGTCCCGGACCGCCGGCTGGAGGCCCGTCTCAACGCCCGCTGAGGGCAGGAGCGGCGGCGGCCGCGTCGAAGACCCGGGCATGCGCCTGCGCACCCTGGTCGTGGCAGCCCTCCTCGCCGTACCGGTCTCGGCACCGGCCTCGCACGCGGCGGCGCCGCCTGCGGGCTCGATCAGCAAGGGCGTGACGTTCCTCGCGAACATCCCCGAGCTGCGCAGCGCGATCTCGCTGAACTTCCTCGGCACCACGCTGTACGCGTCCACGGTCACCGGCATCTACGCCTACGACGTCAGCGACCCGGCGGCGCCCGAGCTCGTCGGCGCGCTCCCGCAGTACATCTGGGAGAACGAGGACGTCGACATCGACCCGCAGCGCGACCTGCTGTTCCTGTCGCGCGACCCGCGCGGGTTCACCTCGCCCGCCTCGACCGAGTTCCCGTACGGCGCGGTGCAGGTCATCGACATCTCCAACCCGCTGCTCATGCGGCAGCTGTCGATGACGCTCATCCCGAGCGGCCACACGACCACCTGCGTCGACCACTGCCGGTACACGTGGACGGCGGGGCCGGCCGCGTCCGACCTCGGGCCGGCGGACTGGGAGGGGCGGCCGGTGTTCGCCCTCGACATGCGCGACCCGGTGCACCCGGTCCCGTGCCCGCACCCCATCGACGAGCACCGCAACGACGGCGTCACCGACTACACGCACGACGTGCAGGTCGACTCCCAGGGGATCGCCTGGGTCTCCGGCAGCGGCGGCGTCCGCGGCTACTGGGTCTCCGGCCGGCACCGCAACGCCGCGACCGGTCGGCTGCAGACGGCCACGGGGTGCGACCCCGTCCCGTACGCCGGCGGGGGCACCGACCTCGGCCAGCTGAAGACCCGCGACGGCGTGATGCACAACAGCCTGCGCCGCGGCGACGCGCTCGTCGTCACCGAGGAGGTCACCGGCGCCGACTGCCCGGGCAGCGGCAAGCTCGTGACGTACGCGCTCAAGGACACGTACGGCGGGGCCGGGTTCCGGTCGACCAAGGCGCACCCGTTCCGGATGCAGCCGCTGGACACCTGGACCCCGGAGAAGCAGGCCGGCTCGAGCGGCTGCGACAGCGCGCACTACTTCACCGACCGCGGCGACGGCGTGCTCGCGATGGCGTTCTACGCCCAGGGCACGCGGTTCCTCGACGTCAGGAACCCGCGCGACATCAGGCAGGTCGGCTTCTACCGGCCCGACGACGCGAACACCTGGGCGGCGTACTGGCGGCCGGGCGGGTACGTGTTCGTCGCCGACTTCACCCGCGGCGTCGACGTGCTGAAGGTCGGCGGGCTGCGGAACCAGGTGGCCGCACCGGCGGTCTCGCGGCCCACGCTCAACAAGCCCTCACCGGTGTGGCGGTGGCTGTGCCAGGTGCCGGTGACCCGCCCGAGCTAGACCGCGCCAGCCGCTACGACGTGGGGGCGTCGTCGAGCGGCTGGCGCGGGGACGGCGGGACGACGCGGCGCCAGTCGCAGACGCTGCACAGCAGCAGCCACGCGCCGGAGGGGTGCCGCGAACCACGGACGGCCCAGCCGCTCAGGCACTCGGGGCACGCGTGCGCCCGCGTGCGCCGGCGGCGCCGGGTCAGCGTGGCGGTGGCCTCGGGTGACATGGAGCAAGCCTGGACGCCACCCTGGCGGCGCGGCCAGGGACTTTCGTCACGAACCGCGCAAGCGTCCGATCACGCCCGCGAGGTCGGCCGGGTCCCACTCGAGCGTGGCGTCGCCGACCGAGAGCTCCACGCGCTGGACGCCCGGGTCGAGGGTCGGCATCCCCCGCTGCCAGGTCCACACGCCCTCCTCCGCGAGCTTCCGCGCGTTCGCGTCGAAGGCGTCGGCCGAGACCTCGAGGAGCAGGTGGAGCATGTGCGTCTGCGGCGGGTCGGGGACGACCCGCACACCCGCCACGCCCCGCAGCGCCGCCCCGATCTCGCGCGCCCGCTCGACGTACAGGGGCATGCGCGGGAGCCGGCGGTCGAGGCAGCTCATCGCCGACGCCGCGTTGGGCCACAGCGCGAACAGGGTGCCGCCCATCCGCTTGCGCCACTCGCGCACCTCAGCCACGACGTCGTCCTGGCCGACGACGCAGCACCCGGGCAACGCGCCGATGCCCTTGTAGAACGACACGTACGCCGTGTCGAAGGGCTCGACGACGGTGCTCAGCGGCAGGCCGTACGCGGCCGCCGACTCCCACAGCCGCGCGCCGTCGAGGTGCGTCGCGGCGCCGCGCTCGCGTGCCCAGGCGAGCTGCGCGAGCAGGTCCTCGAACGCGGGCTGCTGGCCGCCGATCTCGCGCTGCGGCAGCTCGATGAGCAGGGCGGCCGGGAGCTCGGCGACGGCGGTCAGGTCCTCGAGCGTCAGCAGCCGCTCGGCCGCGCCGACCGTGCGCTCGACGAGGCCCTGCAGCCGCTCGACCGCACCGTCCTCGTGCAGCCGCAGGTGGCAGGTCGGGTGGTAGAGCACCGTGCGACGGCCGGTCCGCTCGGCGTGCACCCGCAGCGTGACCTGCTGCGCCATCGTCCCGCTCGGGAAGAAGACCGCGGCCGGCTTGCCGAGCAGCTCCGCGACCCGCGCCTCGAGCGCCGCGACCACGCCGCCCGAGCCGTACCGGTCGGGCTCGGTGTCCGCCGGGATGCCCGCGAGCAGGTCGCTCGCGTCCTCCCGGCCGTGACCGCCCACGAAGCGCGTGCAGCGCTCCCGCAGCGCGCGTGCCTCGTGGTCGTCCACTAGAAGCCGAGCTTCTTCAGCTGCTTGGGGTCGCGCTGCCAGTCCTTGGCGACCGTCACCCGCAGGTCGAGGTAGATCGGCGTACCGAGGAGGACCTCCATCTGCTTGCGCGCGGTCGTGCCCACCTCGCGCAGCCGCGACGCGCCCTTGCCGAGCACGATGGCCTTCTGCGAGTCGCGCTCGACGTGGATGGTGGCGTAGACGTCGAGCAGCGGCTTGTCGGCCGGCCGGCCCTCGCGCGGCAGCATCTCCTCGATCGTCACGGCGATCGAGTGCGGCAGCTCGTCGCGCACGCCCTCCAGCGCCGCCTCGCGGATCATCTCGGCGGCCAGCACCTGCTCCGGCTCGTCGGTGAGCTCGCCGTCGGGGTACAGCGCCGGGCCCTCGGGCAG
>DATJGA010000330.1:0-3198 GCA_035495395.1 Mycobacteriales bacterium
ATCGTGTCAGCGCCGGCGACGGTGACGTAGGCACCCTTGCCGTCCTGCGCCCAGTCGGAGGTCTTGACGACCTCCCCGGCGCTCTGGAAGTGGACGGTGAGCGAGTCGAAGGTCGCCGCCCCGCCCGGCAGCACGAAGTGCCACACCCACGAGGTGGGCTCCTCGGGGCAGCCCTCGTGCGAGTACGCCGCCCACGACGTGTTGTTCTGCGACTGCTTCAGCTCGATCGTCGTGCTCGCGAACGCGGCTGGCGCCGTTGCCACGGCCGTCGCGACCGCGAGGCCGAGGAGCGCGGCCGACCCTGCACCCGCGAGGTAGCGCGAGACTCGAAGCGACATGTCTTCCTCCGTCCGATCAGGACGGGCCGGTCTCGCCACTCGCTCCCCGGAACCGCTGGGCGGCCGACTCTTCTCCGTGCCCGTCGTGGCGTGGCCACGGCAGGTCGGTGAGGCGGTCCCGGATCTTCGCGTCCCCCCAGAGCTGTGCTGTTCTCGCCCCCCGTGGGCCTGTCCGGCGGAGCGTAACCACAGCTCCGCCACCAGGACAATCACCTCGAGCCTCGGCAACCCGGGTGGAACCCGTGCCCTCGTGACTCAGCGTGACGGGCGCAGCAGAGCGGACAGGTCGGACCTCTCACCGCTCGCGCGGACGCGCCCGGTGGCCACCGCGGTCTCCCAGGCCAGCGTGCCGGCGTACAGGCGGAGCCAGGTCTCGCCGTCGGTCTCGACCACGTTGGGTGGCGTGCCGCGGGTGTGGCGGGGCCCGGCGAGGCACTGCACGGCGACGTACGGCGGGATGCGCAGCTCGAGGCTCTTGCCCGGGTGGGCGGCGGCGAAGGCGCGGGCCGTCTCGCGCACCACCTCGCGCAGGGAGGGCTGCGCACCCGCGTCGAGCGCCGCGAGCACCTCCTCCGGCGTCATGCCGGCAGCGCGGGGCCTGCCGGGAGGGCGGCGGAGGCGCCGGCGAGCGGGCCGAACAGCGCCGGCAGCGTCGACTCGTGCGCGACCCGGAGGGCGTCGAGCCCGACGGTGAGCACGTCCTGCACCTCGAGGGCGTCGCCCCCGGTGGTGCCGAGCCGGGTGCACGGCAGGCCCTGCGCGGCGCACAGCTCGGCGAAGCGCTCCTCCTCCGAGGGCGGCACCGTGACGACGGCCCGCCCCGCGGACTCGCTGAACAGCTGCACGAAGGGCGACAGCCCCGCGGGCAGGGCGACCCGGGCGCCGACGCCGTTCTTCAGCGCCGCCTCGACGAGCCCCTGGGCGAGCCCGCCGTCGGACAGGTCGTGGGCGCTGCTCAGGAGCCCGTCGCGGGCGGCGGTGACGAGCACCGCGGCGAGGGCCTTCTCCCGGGCGAGGTCGACCTGCGGCGGGCGGCCGCCGAGGTGCCGGTGCTGCGACCAGGCCCACTCCGAGCCGCCGAGCTCGTCCTTCGTGTCGCCGAGGAGCAGCAGCACGTCGCCCTCGGCGCGGAAGCCCATCGGCGTCCGGCGCGCGACGTCGTCGAGAAGCCCGAGCACGCCGACGACCGGGGTCGGGTTGATCGGCGTACCGGCGGTGGAGTTGTAGAAGCTCACGTTGCCACCGGTGACCGGGGTCTGCAGGAAGGTGCAGGCGTCCGCCAGGCCACGCGTCGCCTCGGCGAACTGCCACATCACCTCGGGGTCCTCGGGGGACCCGAAGTTGAGGCAGTCGGTCACGGCGATCGGCACCGCGCCGGTCGCGGCGACGTTGCGGTAGGCCTCCGCGAGCGCGAGCTGCGCCCCGGCGTACGGGTCGAGGCGGGTGTAGCGGCCGTTGCCGTCGGTCGCGAGCGCGACGCCCAGGCCGGTCTCCTCGGACAGCCGCACGACACCGGCGTCCTCGGGCGCGGCGAGCACGGTGTTGCCGAGCACGATCCGGTCGTACTGCTCGGTGACCCAGCGCCGGCTGCACAGGTTCGGGCCGGCGACCATGGCGAGGAGCAGCTCCTTCGTCGCCTCCGGGTACGGCGGGAGCTCCTTCTCTTGCAGGGCATCCAGGTCGGCGGGGCGCTGCGTCGGGCGCTCGTAGACCGGGCCGTCGTCCGCCAGCGAGCCGGGCGGGACGTCGACGACGGTCTCGCCGTTCCAGAGGATCTCGAGCCGGTCGCCCTCGACGACCTCGCCGATCGCGGTGGCGAGCACGCCCCACTTCTCGGCGATCGCCAGCACCTTCGGGAGGTTCTCCGGCGTGACGATGGCGAGCATCCGCTCCTGCGACTCGCTCGCCAGGACCTCGTGCGGCTCCATGCTCGCCTCGCGCAGCGGCACCCGGTCGAGGTACGCGCGCATGCCGCTCTTGCCGGCCGCGCTGGTCTCGGTGAGGGCGCAGGTGAGGCCCGCGCCGCCGAGGTCCTGGATCCCCTCGACCAGCTTCGCGTCGAACAGCTCCAGGCACGACTCGATGAGCAGCTTCTCCTCGAAGGGGTCGCCGACCTGGACCGCCGGGCGGTTGGCCGGACCGTCCTCCTCGAAGGTGGCGCTCGCGAGGACGGACACGCCGCCGATGCCGTCCCGGCCCGTCTTCGCGCCGAGCAGCACGACGACGTTGCCGACACCGCGGGCCGCGCTGAGCTGGATGCGGTCCGTCGGCATGACGCCGAGGCAGAGGGCGTTGACGAGCGGGTTGCCCTGGTAGCTCGGGTCGAAGACCACCTCGCCGCCGACGTTCGGCAGCCCGAGGCAGTTGCCGTAGCCGCCGATGCCGGCGATGACGCCGGGGAAGACGCGCTTGGTGTCGGGGTGGTCGGCGTCACCGAACCGCAGCGGGTCCATCACCAGGATCGGCCGCGCGCCCATGGTGAGGATGTCCCGGACGATGCCCCCGATGCCGGTCGCTGCGCCCTGGTACGGCTCGACGTACGAGGGGTGGTTGTGGCTCTCGACCTTGAAGGTGACCGCGAGGCCCTCGCCGACGTCGACGACGCCGGCGTTCTCGCCCATGCCGACGAGCATCCGGTCGCCCTTGGGGATCTTGCTGAAGTAGCGCGAGAAGTAGACCTTGCTGCTCTTGTAGGAGCAGTGCTCGCTCCACATGATCGAGTACATCGCGAGCTCGGACTGCGTCGGGCGGCGGCCGAGGATCGCCTTGATCTTCGCGTACTCGTCGTCCTGGAGGCCGAGGTCGGCGTACGGCTGGGGCTCGTCGGGGGTCGCGCCGGCGTTCTTGACGGTGTCGATCA
>DATJGA010000331.1:0-3827 GCA_035495395.1 Mycobacteriales bacterium
CACCGGCGGGCTGCTCGCGGCCGCGCTGAGCGACCGGGCGGGGGCGAGCGAGACGTTCCGCGGCAGCGTCGTCGTGTACGCGACGGACCTCAAGGAGTCGCTGGCCGGCGTCCCGGCGCCGCTGCTGGCCGCCGAGGGCGCGGTGTCCGAGCAGACCGCGGGCGCGCTCGCCGCGGGGGCCCGTGACCGGCTCGGCGCGGACTGGGGGCTCGGCGTGACCGGTGTCGCCGGGCCGACCGAGCAGGAGGGCCGGCCCGTCGGGACCGTGTTCGTCGCCGTCGCCGGTCCCGGGGGCGGGGAGGTGCGCCGGCTGCAGCTGCCCGGGGAGCGCGCCCAGGTGCGCGCGCTGTCCGTGACGTACGCCCTTGACCTGCTTCGACGGCACCTGGTCGGGAAGACGTGAGCCTCCCCGGGACGTTCTGCTCTGGGCGGACGCGCCCGTGCGTGCCAGCGTCCGAGGCGCCCGGTAGCGTGGGCCTGGTCCGGACGTCGAGCGGAGCGGAGGTGGTCACGGTGGTGGTGCTCCGCACGCTGCTGGGAGACGCCCTCCGCGAGACGCGGCTGCGTCAGCAGCGCACGCTGAAGGAGGTCTCGCAGGCCGCCAAGGTGAGCCTCGGGTACCTCTCCGAGGTCGAGCGCGGCCAGAAGGAGGCCTCCTCCGAGCTGCTGGCCAGCATCTGCCAGGCCCTCGGCGTGCGGCTGTCCGACGTGCTGCGCCGCGTGAGCGACGACCTGGCCGTCCTCGAGCCGCACCCGCTGCCCGTGCCGCTCCCCGCCACCGAGCGGGTGCCGGCGCCGGTCGGCGAGATCAGCGCCCGCGTCAGCGCTGCCGCCTGACCTCGTCGCGGTGAGCGCCTCCGACGCGCCGGTGCGCGAGCCCGGCACCCGTGCGCGGTCCGGCAACGCCATGGCCCGCACCCGGGCCGCGCTGCTGCAGGCCACCGGCGACTGCCTGGCCCGGTACGGCGTCCGCAAGACCACGATGGTCGACGTCGCCGCGCGCAGCCGGGTCGCCAAGGCCACGCTCTACAACCACTTCCGCACCAAGGACGACCTGCTCGTCGCGTACGTCGAGGACCGCGTGGCCGCCCTGGCCGGTACGGCGGTCACCGCCGCCTCGGCCGGCGGGCTGTCCGCGGCGCTCGACGGGATCGCCGCGGTGCTGCGGGAGGACCCGGTGCTGCGGCGCGCCGCCCGCGAGGAACCGGCGGCGCTCGCCCCGCTCGCGGCACCCTCCGACGGCCGCGCCTGGGCCGCTGCCCGCAGCGGCGCGACGGACGTGCTCACCGCGGCCCGGGTGCCGGCCGGCGCCGCCGAGGTCGCGCTGCTGCTGCGGTGGGTCACCAGCCAGCTGCTGTGGCCGGTCGACGACGCCTCCGCGGAGGCGCTGGTGGGCCGGCTGTCCGCCGTACCGGCGGAGGAGGCCGCGCCCGAGCCGCTGCCGGCGGAGCTGCCGGCCCCCTCGCTGGGCTGGCCGCGCTAGCGGGGAGCGAGCACGAGCAGGGCGTCGGTCTGCCGGCTGCCGCCGCCGGCCGGACCACCCCCGGGGACGTAGAGGTCGGCGCCGACGACCGCTGCGCCGATGCCCTGGAGGCCGTACGGCAGGTCGGCGAGGCGGGTCCAGCGCCCGCGCCGGGGGTCGTAGGCGTCCACCTCGCGGTCGACCGCGCGCTCGCCGGGGTGCTCGCCGCCGAGCACCACGAACAACCCCCGGTACGCCGCTCCGGCGAGCGACGAGCGGCCGACCGGCAGCGGGGCGAGCTGCTGCCAGCTGTCGTGGCGCGGGTCGTAGACCTCGGTGGAGCGCAGGTCGTGCGGCCGGCCGGCCGTGACGTAGAGGAGCCCGTCGACGACGGCCCCCGCGGCGTGGTCGCGCGGCGTCGGCAGCGGGGCGGCGCGGGACCAGCGGTCGGTGGCCGGGTCGTAGACGTCGTGCTCGCCGGTGTCGGCGCCGGCGCTGCGCCCCCCGACGTAGTGGATGCGCCCGCCCAGCGCGACCGCGACGCCCGCGCCGCGCCGGTCGGGCAGGGGGGCGTGCGGCGTCCACCTGTCGGTGGCGGGGGACCACGACCACACGCCGGTCGTGCCGCCGGGCCGGGGGCCGTACCCGCCGACCGCCCAGACCCGGCCGTCGAGGGCGACCGCCCCGACGTGGTCGAGCTTCGCGGGCAGCGGCGCGGCCCGGCGCCAGCGCCCGGTCGTGGTGTCCAGCACCAGGTGGGTGGTCGACCCGGGGCGGCCGGCGACGTACCCGCCGAGCACGTGCACGTCGCGCCCGAGCGCCGTCACCCCGACCTCGCTCACGGCCAGCGGGAGCCGGGTGCCCGCGGACCAGGCGAGGTGCTGGTGGGCGGCGGCCGTGGTGACGGGCCGCGGCGACGTGGGCTGCGCGGACGGGGTGGCCGCGTGCGGTGCCGAGGTGCCGCTGCAGCCGCACACGAGCAGCAGGGCCGCGACGGCGCGCCTCACCGCAGGACGCCGGTGTGCCCCAGCGAGTACCGGCCGGGCTGCGGCCACACGCACAGCCCGTGCGGCTGACCGCCGACGTGGATGCGCGCGAGCAGGTGCCCGTCCGACACCCGGATCGCGTACACCTCGCCGTCGTAGCGTCCCGAGAGCCAGAGGACCTTGCCGTCCGCGGAGACGCCGCCCATGTCCGGCGAGCCGCCCGGGAGCGGCCAGGTCGCGCGCACCTTCCCGGTCGCGAAGCTCAGCACGGACACCGACCCGCCGTACCGGTTGGTGACGTAGAGGTCCTTGCTGTCGCGGCTGACGTAGAGCCCGTGCGCCCCGTGACCGGTCGTGAGGAAGCGCCGCACGCGCAGCGTCGTCGCGTCGATCTCGAAGACGCCGTTGCTGGTCTGGTCGGCGACGTAGAACGTGGACCCGTCGGGGCTGGTCTTGACGTCCTGCGGCATGGGCCGGGCCGCTGTCTGCCGCGGCAGGTCGATCGTGCGGAGCACCTTCTCGTGCACCATGTCGACCCACAGCAGCTGGCCGCTGAACTCGCAGGAGAAGAGGGCGTGCGTCCCGTCGCGCGAGAAGTCCGCGTGGTCGACGCCCTTGCACGGCACGTGCAGCGAGTGCTGCAGGCGCATCGTGCGCGGGTCGCGGAAGTCCAGCCGGCGCAGCCGCTCGGCGACCACGACGGCCCGACTGCCGTCGGCGGTGAAGTACAGGTTGTAGGGGTCGGTCACCGGCACGGGCGTGCCGAACCGCCCGGTGCGCGGGTCGATCGGGGTCAGCGAGTTGCCCTGGTCGTTGTCCACCCAGAGGGTCCGCAGGTCGTACGACGGGGTGACGTGCTGGGGGAGCCGGCCGACCTTCTCGGTGCGCAGCACCTGGTAGGTGCGCGGGTCGATGACGACGACCCGGGCGTTGTCGTCGTCGGGGACGTAGACCAGGGGCTTCGCGAGCAAGGCCTCTGCCGAGAGCCTGCCGGGGCGGTCGGCGGCGTACACGTCACGGGGGTCGAGGAGCGGGGGGATGCGCGCGGTGGTGGCGTGCACCGGGACGCCTGGCACCGGGGTTCGCACCGGCTCCGGGCTGCGGTGGGCCACGGGCACGGACCCGCTGCCGCACGCCGTCGCCAGCCCCGTCACGAGCGCCGCGCAGGCCAGCAGGCGTGCGAGGGGGGTCACGAGGTCATCGTTCCCCGCTTCCCTTGGTGAATCCTTGGAGCGCCACCCGATGTCCGGACCCGTCCCGCAGCGCGGGAGGTGACAGGATGCCGGTGACCGCGAACAAGGAGTGCTGATGGCCGCGAACCCCTTCGTGAAGCTGTGGAAGTACCTCATGGCCGCCTTCGGCGCCCGCATCGACGAGCG
>DATJGA010000332.1:0-3559 GCA_035495395.1 Mycobacteriales bacterium
AACCCGGCGACGTGCCCGATGTGGCGCGGGCCGTTGGCGTACGGCCACGCGACGGCGGCGAGGAGGGAGGTCACCAGCCGAGGCTATCCAGTGGGTCGAGGGGCTTTCGCGGCGACGACCGCGTCGTACACGTCCCGCCGCTGCACGCCGAGCTCCCGGGCGACGCCGGCGATCGCCTCCTTGCGCGGCTCCCCCGACTCCTCCCGTACGGCGACCAGCCGGGCCAGCTCGGCCGGCGTGCTCTCGACGACGGGCTCCGGCGCGCCCTCGACGACGACGGTGACCTCGCCACGCACCTCGCCGGAGAACCGCGCGGCCAGCTCGGCGAGGGTGCCGCGCGCGACCTCCTCGTGCGTCTTGGTCAGCTCCCGGCACACCACGGCGCGGCGGGTCGGCCCGAGCACCGCGGCCATGTCGGCCAGGCACGCGCCGAGCCGGTGCGGGGCCTCGAAGAAGACCGCCGTGCGGCGCTCCGCAGCCAGGTCCGCGAGCCGGGTACGGCGCTCGCCGCCCTTGCGCGGCAGGAACCCCTCGAAGCAGAAGCGGTCGCTCGCCAGCCCGCTCACCGCGAGCGCGGTGGTGACCGCGGACGGACCCGGCAGGCAGGTGACGGGCAGGTCCTCCTGCGCCGCCGCCGCGACGAGCCGGAAGCCCGGGTCGCTCACCGACGGCATGCCGGCGTCGGTGACGAGCAGCACCGTCTCCCCCGCGCGCAGCGACTCCAGCAGCCGCGGCGTGCGCTCGGTCTCGTTCGCCTCGAAGTAGCTCACCACCCGGCCGGCCACCTCCACGCCGAGGTCCTTGCACAGCCGCGCCAGCCGGCGGGTGTCCTCAGCGGCGACCACGTCGGCTGTCGCCAGCGCCTCCCGCAGCCGGTCGCTCGCGTCGTCGGGTCGGCCGATCGGGACACCGGCGAGGATCAGGGGCACACCAGGCTTGTTCCGTAGGGTGACCCGCATGACGGCGACCCTCGACCGGCCGGCCCTCACCGCCCCCACCTGGCGCGACCGGCTGCAGCCGCTCACGTACTCCGCCGGCGGCTGGGGCGTGACGCTGCTCGTCACCGCGGTCGCCGGCCTGCTGCGCTTCATCCGGCTCGACCAGCCGGCCACGACGCTCACCGACAAGGGGATCGCGCAGGGACCGGGCGACATCTTCGACGAGGTCTACTACGCCTGCGACGCCCACAACCTCGTCACGTACGGCGTGGAGCACGCCTCGCAGAGCGGCGCGGCCTTCTGCACGCCGACCGCGGAGCCCGCGTTCGTCGTGCACCCGCCGCTGGGCAAGTGGCTCATCGGCCTCGGCGAGAAGGCCTTCGGCTTCGACTCCTTCGGCTGGCGCTTCGCCGCCGCCCTGGTCGGCACCCTCACGGTGCTGCTCGTCGTGCGCATCGGCCGGCGGATGACCGGCTCGACGCTGCTCGGCGGGCTGGCCGGGCTGCTGCTCGCCCTCGACGGGCTGCACTTCGTGCAGAGCCGGGTGGCCATGCTCGACGTGTTCCTGTGCTTCTGGGTGGTCGCGACCTTCGGGGCGCTCGTCGTCGACCGGGACGAGGTCCGGTCGCGGCTGGCGGGCGCGGCGGATCCCGCGCGCGCGGTCCTGGGGTGGCGCCCCTGGCGGCTGCTCGCCGGCGCGTGCGCCGGTGCGGCCCTCGCGACCAAGTGGTCGGCGCTGTTCCCGCTCGCGGTCCTCATCGGGCTCGCCGTGCTGTGGGAGGTCGGCGCCCGACGGGCAGCCGGGCTGCCGGAGCAGCAGCCGTGGCGCGCCGGCCTCGGCGTCGTCCTCGCGCTCGTCGTCGCCGCGAAGGCACCGCTGCCGGGTGCGGCGGCCGCGCTGCTCGCCCTCGCGCTGCTGGTCGCCGGCCTGGCGTGGGAGGCGGTCGTGCGGCGCTCCGTCCGCGGCCAGGGCGTGCCGTCGCTGTCGCGGTTCGCCGTACCGGCCCTGCTCGCCTTCGCGGTGCTCCCGCTGGTCGTGTACGTCGCGAGCTGGACCGGCTGGTTCGTCACCGACGACGGGTGGTCGCGCCACTGGGCCGACGGCCGCGGCACCAGCATCGGCCTGGTCCCGGACGTGCTGCGCTCGTGGTGGCACTACCACTGGGAGATGTACCACTTCCACGCGACGCTGGACTCGACGCACCCCTACCAGTCGCACCCGCTGTCGTGGCCGTTCCTGGGCCGGCCGGTCAGCTACTACTACCCGCCGGGCATCACCTCCGGGCGCTACGGCTGCTCCGTCGCGTCCTGCTCGCGCGAGGTGCTCGCCATCGGCACGCCGGCGCTGTGGTGGGCGATGATCCCGGCCTGCCTCGGGCTGGCCGCGCGCTGGGTGAGCCGCCGCGACTGGCGCGCCTCCGCGCTGCTCGCGATGACGGCGGTGTCGGTGCTGGCCTGGATCCCGAGCGACCTGCACGACCGGACGATGTTCCTGTTCTACGCGCTGCCGTCGGTCCCGTTCCTGTGCCTGGGCATCGCGCTGCTGGCCGGGTGGGCGCTCGGGCACGCGGGCACCGTCCGCCGGGCCGTCGCCGCCGCGAGCGTCGGCGTGTACACCTCGCTGGTGCTGGTGAACTTCGCCTACCTCTACCCGATCCTCGCGGCGGTCACGATCCCCTACAGCTCCTGGTACCACCGGATGTGGTTCCGCTCCTGGATCTGATCAGTCGGCGCCGCCGAGCCCCGCGTCCCTCGCCATCGCGACGGCCTCGGCGCGGGTGCCCGCCCCGATCTTCGCCATGACGGCGGAGACGTGGTTGCGCACCGTCTTGAGGCTCAGCACGAACCGGTCGGCGATGTAGGCGTTGCTGTGGCCGTGGGCCACGAGCTCGAGGATCTCGTGCTCGCGCGCCGTCAGCTCGGGGAACGGGCCCTCGCGGCGTCGCGGGGTCGCCGGCCGGACGACGCGGTCGAGCACCGCCGCCGACAGCACCCCGTCGCCGGACGCGACCGTCCGCACGGCCCGGACCAGGTCGTCGGCGTCCGCCGTCTTCGTCAGGTACCCCGTGGCTCCCGCCCGGAGCGCCGCGAAGACGGTCGCGTCGTCGTCGCTCGAGGTCAGCACGAGGACCCGGCAGGTGCCCTGCAGCGCAGCGACCACCGACAGGCCGCTGGCGTCGGGCAGCCCGATGTCGACGACCGCGACCTCCGGCTGCAGCGCCCGCACCGCCTCCAGACCGGCCGCGGCGGTCCGTGCGAGGGCGACGACGTCGATGCCGCCCGCCCCCTCGAGGGTCGCGCGCACGCCCTCGCCGTACATCGGGTGGTCCTCCACGACGACGACCCGCATTCGCGCACCGGGCTCAGTCACGGTGCACCAGCGGGAGCTCCGCCACGACCGTCGTGCCTCCACCCGCCGTCGGGACGACGTACGCCGACCCTCCGAGCTCCTCGGCGCGCTCCGCCATGGAGGACAGGCCGATCCCCGTGGTGCTCGCGCCGTTGATGCCGGTGCCGTCGTCGACGACGGTGCACCGGAGCCCGCCCGCCACGCAGAGCTGCACCTGGCAGTGCGCCGCGCTGCTGTGCCGCGCGGCGTTGGTCATCGCCTCCGTCACGAT
>DATJGA010000333.1:0-4112 GCA_035495395.1 Mycobacteriales bacterium
CGACCTGGCGGTCGAGCGCGCCACCGCGGCCGTCGACGCGGAGCGGGTCTGGCTCGCGGCCGGGGAGCAGCTGCGCGAGCAGGTGACGCAGGTCGCCCCCGAGCGGCTCGTGCTGGAGCCGTCCGGTCGCGACACCCTCCCGGCCCTGGTGCTGGCGGTGTCCGCGATCGCCGACACCGACCCGGAGGCGGTCGTCGCGGTCGTGACCGCCGACCACCTCATCGAGCCGCTCGCGGCGTTCGCCCTGACGATCGGCCAGGGCTTCGCCGTGGCCGAGCAGGACGCCGACGCGCTGGTCACCTTCGGGGTCGTGCCGGACCACGCGTCCACGGCGTTCGGCTACCTGGAGCTCGGCGCCCCGCTCGAGGGCGGTGCCGTGCGCGTGGAGCGCTTCGCCGAGAAGCCGCAGCAGCGCCGTGCCGAGCAGCTCCTCGAGCAGGGCGCGCTGTGGAACTCCGGCATGTTCGTGTGGCAGGCGGCGACGTTCCTGCGCGCCGCGCGCGCGTTCGCCCCTGACACCGTCGCGCTGGTGGAGCGGGTCCGCGCCGGCGACGCCGAGGCGTGGGACTCGGTGCCGCGCAGCTCGGTGGACTACGGCGTGATGGAGCCGGCGTCCACCTCGCCCGACTTCGTCGTCGCCGCGCTGCCGCTGGCCGCCCGCTGGCTGGACGTCGGCTCGTGGCCCCAGTACGGCGACGCCGTCGGCCGGGACGCCCGCGGCAACGCCGTGGGGCCCGCGCTCACCACGCTGCTCGACAGCAAGGACTGCGTCGTCGCCTCGTCCGACCCCGCCCACCTCGTGGCCCTCGTCGGCTGCGAGGGTCTGGTCGTGGTGCACACCGCGAGGGCGACGCTCGTCGTCCCCGCCGACCAGGCGCAGCGGGTCAAGGAGCTGCACGCCGCCGTCGCCGCCGACCACCCGGAGCTGTCATGAACCGCGCCCTCGTCACCGGCATCACCGGCCAGGACGGGCTGTACCTCGCCGAGCTGCTGCTCTCCAAGGGCTACGAGGTGTTCGGCCTGGTGCGCGGGCAGAACAACCCCAAGTACGGCATGGTCCGCGACGTCGTGCCCGGCGTGCAGCTGCTCACCGGCGACCTCACCGACATGGCCTCGCTGATGCGGGCGTTCGAGGCCGCGCAGCCCACCGAGGTCTACAACCTCGGCGCCATCTCGTTCGTCGCGTACTCGTGGGAGAACGCGCACGTCACCACCGAGGTCACCGGCAAGGGGGTGCTGAACATCCTCGACGCCACCCGGCTGTACGCCGGCTCGGAGCCGGCGTCGGTGCGCTTCTACCAGGCGTCCAGCTCGGAGATGTTCGGCAAGGTGCAGGCGGTGCCCCAGTCGGAGTCGACCCTGCTGTGGCCGCGCTCGCCGTACGGCGTGTCCAAGGTCTTCGGGCACTACATGACCATCAACTACCGCGAGAGCTACGGGATGCACGCCTCCAGCGGCATCCTGTTCAACCACGAGTCGCCGCGCCGCGGGCCGGAGTTCGTGACGCGCAAGGTGTCGATGGCGGTGGCCCGGATCTCGCGCGGCCTCCAGGACACCCTGGTCATGGGCAACCTCGAGGCGCGCCGCGACTGGGGGTACGCCGCCGACTACGTCGACGCGATGTGGCGGATGCTGCAGCAGGACGAGGGGGACGACTACGTCGTCGCCACCGGCGAGACGCACAGCATCCGCGAGCTCCTCGACGTCGCCTTCGCCCGGGTGGGCATCGACGACTGGACGCCCTACGTGCAGCAGGACCCGCGGTTCATGCGGCCCGCCGAGGTGGACCTGCTCGTCGGCGACGCCTCCAAGGCGTCCGAGCGGCTCGGCTGGAAGCCCACGGTCGGCTTCACCGAGCTGGTGCACCTCATGGTCGACAGCGACCTCGCACGGCTGTGACCTCCGTCCTCGTCACCGGGGTCACCGGCCAGGACGGCGGGTACCTCGCCGAGCGGCTGGTCCGGGAGGGCTGCGCCGTGCACGGGCTGGTGCACGCGGGCGACCCGCACGTCGGCGCGCTCGTCGACCGGTTGCCGGAGGTCGAGCTGCACGAGGGGGACCTCACCGACACCGCCTCGCTGCAGCGGGTCGTGGAGATGGTCGACCCCGACGAGGTCTACAACCTCGCCGGCGTCTCCTCCGTCGCGCGGTCGTGGTCCGAGCCGGTCCTCACCGCGGACGTCACGGCGCTCGGGGTGGCCCGGCTGCTGGAGGTCGTCGCCCGCTCGGACCGCGACGTGCGCTTCGTGCAGGCCTCCTCCGCCGAGGTGTTCGGGAACGCGACGGTCGCCCCCCAGGACGAGCGCACCCCGCTCGCCCCTTCCTCGCCGTACG
The DNA here is from genome assembly GCA_035495395.1 of Mycobacteriales bacterium. Taxonomy (GTDB): domain Bacteria; phylum Actinomycetota; class Actinomycetes; order Mycobacteriales; family SCTD01; genus RYN-111. The sequence goes on from DATJGA010000333.1 coordinate 2,335, forward strand.
GCGTGGCTAAGGTCTTCGCGCACCAGCTGGTGGGGCTGTACCGCGGCCAGGGGCTGCACGCCGTCAGCCTCATCCTCTACAACCACGAGTCCCCGCGCCGGCCGCTGTCCTTCGTCACCCGCAAGATCACGCACACCGTGGCGCGCATCGCGCAGGGCCTCGAGGACGTGCTCGTGCTCGGCAACCTCGAGGCTCGCCGCGACTGGGGCTGGGCGCCCGACTACGTCGACGCGATGGTCCGGGCCGCCCGTCACGAGACCGCGGACGACTACGTCGTCGCGACGGGGGAGGCGCACTCGGTGGAGGAGTTCGCGCTCGCCGCCTTCGCGCGCGCCGGGATCGAGCCGCGCATCGAGGTGGACGCCGCGCTGTCCCGGCCCGGCGACCCGGCGCTGCTGGTGGGGGACGCGTCCCGCGCCCGCGAGGTGCTGGGCTGGGCGCCCACCGTGGCCTTCGAGGAGCTGGTCGGCCGGATGGTCGACGCCGACCTGGCAGGAAACGCAGCCGGCACGTAGAAGCAAGCCTCACCCAGTCCCCCGACGGTGAGGTCCCCCATGCGCTCCTGGCGCCTGCTCGTCTCCCTTGCCCTCGTGGCCGCGTCCCTCGGCGTCGCGGCGACCGCCACCGGCGCGAGCGCGCCGTACGCCGGACCGACGCCGGGGATCGCCTGCGACAAGGGGTCGCTGCCCGAGAAGATGCAGGGCCGGGCACCCGCCTCCGACCTGGCCGGCGGCCGGTACGCGAAGGGCTACACGTGCAACGCGCGCCAGGTCGCGCACGTCGGCGCCATGGGCGGCTACCGGGTCGAGCGGTACGTCGACGCGGCCGGCCACGAGTGCGCCTTCTGGGACAGCACGCTGCTGTTCCCGACGAGCGTCGTGGACCAGCGCACCGACGGCCCCGGCACGTACGTGCTGGACATGCACGACCCGGCGCACCCGGTCATCACCGACACCCTCAAGAGCCCCGCGATGCTCACGCCGCACGAGTCGGTGCGGCTGAACACCAAGCGCGGCCTGCTCGTGGCCGACATGGCGAACCCGCTCGCCCACCCCGGCTTCGTCGACGTGTGGAGCGTCAAGGAGAACTGCCTGCACCCGACGCTGCTCGCCAGCACCCCGCTCGGCGTGCTCGGGCACGAGGGCGGCTTCTCGCCCGACGGCATGACCTACTGGGTGGCCTCGCTCTACGCCCACACGCTCGCGGCGATCGACCTCACGAACCCGTCGGTGCCGACGCTCGCGTACTTCACCTACGCCTACCAGCCGCACGGCGTCTCGATCAGCGACGACGGCAACACGCTGTTCATGGCCGAGGCGGGGTCCAGCGACAACTTCCACGGCCTGCGGGTGCTCGACGTGAGCCAGGTGCAGAAGCGCGTGCTCAACCCGACCGTCACGCAGATCAGCCAGCTCACCTGGTCGAGCGTCAGCACGCCGCAGAACGCCACGCCGTTCACGCGCGGCGGCCACCGGTACCTGCTGGAGACCGACGAGTTCGGCTCCGGCGCGAAGATCGGGGCGGCGCGGATCATCGACATCCAGGACCTGCGCAAGCCGCGCGTCGTGTCGAACATGCGGCTCGCGGTGAACCAGGCGGCGGTGCAGGGCGAGGTCACCGGCGACCCGGGCATCGGTCAGACCAACCCGTTCCAGGGCTACCAGGGCCACTACTGCTCGCTGCCCAGCCGGGTCGACCCGGCGATCGTCGCCTGCGCGTTCATCAACAGCGGGCTGCGCGTCTTCGACATCAGCGACGTCACCAGGCCGCGCGAGATC
>DATJGA010000334.1:0-2098 GCA_035495395.1 Mycobacteriales bacterium
ACCGAGGCGCTCGCCGAGCACTGGCACGCGCGCATCCGGGCCGAGCTCGGCTTCGCCGACGAGGACGCCCGCGACCTGTCCGGGATCCTCAAGCTCGAGCACCGCGGCGCCCGGTACTCCTGGGGCTACCCCGCCTGCCCCGACGTCGAGGACCAGGCGAAGGTCGCCGAGCTGCTGCAGTGGGAGCGGATCGGCGTGGAGCTCTCCGAGGAGTTCATGCTGCAGCCGGAGCAGTCGACGTCCGCCATCGTGCTGCACCACCCCGAGGCGAAGTACTTCGCCGCGCGATGACCGCCCTCCCGGCCGCGGTGCTGTTCGACATGGACGGGCTGCTCGTCGACACCGAGCCCGTCTGGACCGTCGCCGAGGTCGAGCTCGCGCGCACGCTCGGCGGGGAGTTCACGCCCGAGCTCAAAGCGGCCATCGTGGGCACCCGCCTGGAGGTCGCCGTCCCGACGATCCTGTCCTGGTACGGCGCAGCCACCGACGACGCCACGGTGGCCCGCACCTCCGGCTGGCTCCTCGGCCGGATGGTGGAGCTGTTCGCCGAGCGGCCGGTCGTCCTGCCCGGCGTGAGCGAGCTGCTCGCGGAGCTCGCGGCCGCCGGTGTCCCGACCGCGCTGGTCTCCTCGTCGTACCGGGTGCTCGTCGACGCCGTGCTCGCGCACGGGATCGGGCCCTTCGACGTCACGCTGGCGGGGGACGAGGTGCTGCGGGGCAAGCCGCACCCGGAGCCGTACCTCACCGCCGCCGCCGCCCTGGGCGTCAGCCCGGCGCGCTGCGTCGTCCTCGAGGACTCGCCCTCCGGCGTCGCGAGCGGTGAGGCCGCCGGCTGCGCCGTCGTGGCCGTGCCGAGCGTCCCGGGCGTCCGCTTCGACCCCGCGCCGCAGCGGCTCGTGGTCAGCTCGCTGGCCGAGGTGGGGCTGCTGGACCTCGCGGGGCTGCTCGAGCTCGCCGCCTGAGCCTCAGTCCCAGATCTCGGGGTTGTCCTTGCTGATCCGCTGCCAGAGCGGCTGCCACTGGAACCACCCGGCGAGCTCGAAGCCGACCTGACCGTAGGACTGCTTCGCCTCCTCGTGCCCGATCGGGCGGGGCGTGCCGGCGGCGTAGGCCATGAGCTGCGCCTGCGAGGTGCGCTCGAGGGTGAGGAACCACCAGGCCGCGCTCTCCACCGTCTCGCCGACGGTGAGCATGCCGTGGTTGCGCAGGATGACGGCCTTGTTGTGCCCGAGCGACTCGCCGATCCGGCGGCCCTCCGCGGGGTCGAGCACGACACCTGTGTAGCTGTCGTGCACGGCGTGGTCCTCGTAGAACGCGCAGGCGTCCTGGGTGAGCGGCTCGATGGTCATCGGCAGCGAGGACAGCGACTTGCCGTAGGGGCCGTGCGCATGGGCGGCCGCGACGACGTCGGGACGCGCCGCGTGCACCGCGCAGTGGATCGCCACCGCGGCGCCGTTCACCGCGCGGTCACCCTCGACGACCTGACCGGCGTGGTCGACCCGCACGAGGTCGCTCTGCTTCATCAGCCCGAAGTGCAGCCCGAACGGGTTCACCCAGTAGGAGTCGGTGAACTCCGGGTCGCGCGCGGTGATGTGCCCGGCCACGCCCTCGTCGAGCCCGGCCTTGCTGAACATGCGGAAGGCCGCGGCCAGCTGCACCTTGCGGTGCATCCGCTCCTCCTCGACGGTGGCGAAGACCTGCGGCGTGGGCAGGTACAGCTCCTTGCCGGCGGATGCCGCGAGCAGCGCGTCGAGCTGCCCGCCGGTGGCGGTGTCGTTCGCAGTGGTGGTCACAGGGCCTCCCGGGGACGGTCGCCCTCGAGTGTGGCAGGAGGCCTCAGACCTCGCGCAGCGCCTCGGCGAGCTCCTTGCGCCGGGCCGCCTCGGCGTGCCGCTCCTCGAGCTCCTCGGGGGCCGGGACGTCCGCCGGCCAGGGGAGCAGCTCGCCGCCCTTGGCGGGGCACAGCGCCTGGTGGTCGCACCAGTCGCAGAGCCGCGTCGGGTTCGGCCGGAAGTCCTTGGCCTGCAGGGAGCGCTCGATGGCGTCCCAGAGCGCGAGCAGCTTGCGCTCGGTGGCCAGCAGGTCGGCCTCGTCGGGG
>DATJGA010000335.1:0-4756 GCA_035495395.1 Mycobacteriales bacterium
ATGGGCAGCGACGTCGTCAAGCCCGACCGGCCCACCGGTCAGGGCGTCGACTCGTTCACCCAGGGCACGATCATCAACGACACCCCGACGACCATCACGACCGGTTCGATCCCGTACAACAAGTCGGACCTGAAGGCCTTCGGCATCTACGTCGAGCACGGTGCGACCGACAGCTACGTCAACGTCTTCTGGACGCGCGTGCAGGCTCCCAACGGCACGACGACGATGGACTTCGAGTTCAACCAGTCGGAGACCCGGCAGAACGACATCTCGCCGCCGGGCAACACCGACGTGAACACGACCACGATCCCGCTACGGACCGTCGGCGACGTCCTCGTCACCTACTTCCTCGAGGCGGGCGGCACGCACCCGACGCTGAGCATCCGCAAGTGGAACGGCAGCGCGTGGGGCACCAGCAACCCGGTGCCGGCGAGCGACGGCCTGGCGGCGATCAACACGACAGCCATCACGTCCGGCAACTCCGCAGGCCTCGGTGCGCTGTCGGCCTTCACCTTCGGTGAGGCGTCCCTCAAGCTCTCCGCTTTCGCCTCGACGAGCGACCCGTGCCGCACCTTCGGCTCCGTCTACCTGCGCAGCCGGTCGAGCGCGACGGACACCGACGAGAACAAGGACTTCATCGCCCCGGAGCCGATCAGCATCAGCAACTGCGGGCGCATCAACATCCACAAGACGGAGAGCACCAACACCGGTGCGCACAGCGCGCTCGCCGGCGCCGGCTTCACCCTCTACAAGGACGTGGCGCCCACCGGCGGCACCTCCGCGGGGGTCGAGGACAAGACCGCGGGCAACGCGGTCGGCACCTGCACCACCGACGCGAGCGGCGACTGCTCCTTCCTCAACGTGCCGAAGGGCCAGTACTGGGTGGTCGAGACCACCGTGCCCGGTGGGCACGACGGCGCACCCGACCAGCACGTGATCATCACCGCGGGTGGCCAAGTCGAGAACCTCACCTTCGACGACCCGCTGCAGTACGGCACGATCGTCGTGCAGAAGCAGGCGAACCCCGCCGACGGCACGGACTTCGACTTCACCCGTGACGGGTCTGCCTTCCAGCTCGACGTCGACAGCGACCCGACGCTGCCCGCCCAGCGCAGCTTCACGGTCCTGGCGGGCAGCCACACCGTCGCGGAGGGGACCGAGCCCTCCGGTTGGTCGCTGGACGCGTCCAACTGCCGGGACGCGGGCACCATCGTGAGCAACGTCAACAGCAGCTCGCTCACCTTCGACCTGGCGGCCGGACACACGGTCACCTGCGTGTTCATCAACAGCTACTCGGCCACCACGCCCACCGTCGCGACGACGGCGAACGCGGCCGACGGCGGGTGGACCGACACCGCCACGGTGACCGGTGACGGCACGCACGCGGTGACGGGCTCGGTCTCGTTCTACCTGTGCGGTCCCACGGCTGCCCCGGCGGACTGCACCTCGACGGCCAACCAGGTCGGCGGCGCGGTCCCGCTCGTCGGCGGCTCGGCGACCTCCGCGGTCACGTCGCCGTCGCTGGCAGGCAACTACTGCTTCCGGGCGGTCTACTCACCCGGGGCGAACCCGTACTACACGACGGCCGCGCACACGAACAGCGACACGGAGTGCTTCGTCAAGCACAACGCCAACCTGACGGTGAGCAAGACCGCCGTGGCCAGCTTCGGCCGCGCGTACACGTGGGACGTCACCAAGGTCGTCGACGGGGACGCGAGCGTCGAGGTGCCCGCGGGCACGACGCACGCCTTCCCCTACAAGGTGACGGTGTCGTACGACTCCACCGACAGCACGTGGAAGGTCACCGGTCAGATCACGGTGAGCAACTCCAACAACGTGGCGTTCGACGGTGTCGACGTGACCGACGCGATCAACAACGGCGCGGGCGCGTGCTCGGTGCCGGGCGGCTCGAACGTCACGGTGCCGGCAGGCGGCTCGGTGGTGCTCGACTACACCTGCACCTACAGCAGTGAGCCCTCGCCGGCGGCCGGCACGAACACGGCCACGGCGACGTGGGACGACGCGGCGTACTTCACGCTCGCCGACCACGCGACCGGGACCGCGAGCGTGGACTTCAGCACCGTCGAGCCGAGCACGACCGACCAGGTCGTCACGGTGACGGACACGCTGGGTGGCGTGCTCGGGACGCTCGACGCGGGTGACGAGGCGACGGAGAACCCGACCGTCTTCACGTACTCCGTGGAGCAGACGGCGCCCGAGGGCACGTGCACCACGTACCCGAACACGGCGTCCGTGACGACCGTGCGCAACCTCACCGCGGACGTGGCCCTCAGCCCGGAGGTCGTGACGCTCGACAGCGCGTCGGCCTCGGCGACGCTCTGCGGCGGCCTGCCGCTCGGTGTCGACGCGACCGCGGCCGGCAGCTTCGACCGCACGTACCAGTGGCTCATCGACAAGTCGGTGGACCGCACGCTGGTGACGGTCGACAACGGCCAGACGGCGACGTTCAACTACACCGTCACCGTCACGCCCAACGGCGCGCTCGACGGCAACTACGCCCTCTCCGGTGACGTGACCGTCACCAACCCGAACGACTGGGAGGACATCACCGCCGACATCACGGTCGACACCGACCTCGGTGGCGGGGCGCTGTGCACCGTCGTCGACGGTGAGGACGCCGTGATCGCCATGGACGACAGCTCGACGTTCCACTACACCTGCACCTTCACCGGCACACCGGCGCTGACCGGCACCGTGACGGCGACGGCGACGTGGGACGCGACGGCTGCGGCCACCACCGCCGGCAGCACCTCGACGCCGGTGTCGGCGACGCTGGAGATGGCGCAGGAGATCAACCGCGTCATCACGGTGACCGACGACAAGACCGACCCGGCGAACCCGGTCGAGCTCGGCACGTGGGACTACGCGGACGGCGAGCACGCGTTCACGTACTCGCTGACCAAGGCCGGCTCGCCCGGCACCGCGGCGGGCCCGACCTGCGTGGACTACACGAACGTCGCGGCGATCGTGGAGACCGAGCAGAGCGACTCGCAGCTGGTGACGCTGTGCCACACCTTCACCGGTGGTGGCGGTACGCCGGTCGTGAACCCGCCGCAGGGTGGCGGTCTGCCGTTCACCGGTGACGCGCTGGCCCTGCTGGCCCGTACGGCGCTCGCGCTGCTCGGGTCCGGGCTGGTCCTGCTGGTCCTCAGCCGGAGGCGCCGCCAGGCCTAGCCATCCGCAGCACGTCGAGCGCGGCGTCCACGTCCTCCTGGGACAGGACGCCGCGTTCGACGTAGCCGCGCTCGGCGACGACCTCGCGGATCGTCTTGCGCTCGGCCACGGCCTGCTTGGCGACGGCCGCGGCCTCCTCGTAGCCGAGGAAGCGGTTGAGCGGCGTGACGATGCTCGGCGAGCTCTCGGCGTACGTGCGGCAGCGCTCGACATCGGCGGTGATGCCGGTGACGCAGCGGTCGGCCAGCAGCCGTGACACCGCGGCGAGCAGCCGCACCGACTGCAGCACGTTGCGCCCGATGACGGGGAGCATCACGTTGAGCTCGAAGCTGCCGGCCGCGCCGGCGAACGCCACCGCCGCGTCGTTGCCGACGACCTGGGCGACGACCTGGCAGACGGCCTCGGGGACGACGGGGTTCACCTTCCCGGGCATGATGCTCGACCCGGGCTGCAGGTCCGGCAGGTGGATCTCCGCGAGACCGGCACGGGGACCGCTGCTCATCCAGCGCAGGTCGTTGGCCGCCTTGTAGAGGCCGACCGCGATCGTCCGCAGCACCCCGCTGAGCTCGACGAGCGAGTCGCGGCTGCCCTGCGCCTCCAGGTGGTTGCGCGCCTCGGTCAGCGGCAGGCCGGTCGCAGCGCCGAGGTCGGCGATGACGGCCGCGGCGAAGCCGGGTGCTGCGTTCAGCCCGGTGCCCACCGCCGTGCCGCCGAGGGGCAGCTCGCACACCCGCGGCAGGACCGCGTCGAGCCGCTCCCCGCCGTACCGGCAGGTGGCGGCGTAGCCGCCGAGCTCCTGGCCGAGCGTGACGGGGACGGCGTCCATGAGGTGCGTTCGGCCCGCCTTGACGACGTCGCGCAGCTCCTCGGCCTTGGCCGCGAAGGCCGTTGCCAGGTGCGCCAGGGCGGGCTGCAGGTCCTGGACGACGGCGGTGGCCGCCGCCAGGTGCAGCGCGCTGGGGAACACGTCGTTGCTGCTCTGGCCGGCGTTGACGTGGTCGTTGGGGTGCACCTCGCGACCGAGCTGCCGGGTCGCCAGCGTGGACAGGACCTCGTTGACGTTCATGTTCGTCGACGTGCCGCTACCGGTCTGGAAGACGTCGACGGGGAACTGGTCGGCGTGCTCCCCGCCGGCGACCGCCTCGGCCGCGGCGGCGATGGCGCTGGCCGTCTCGGGGTCCAGCCCACCCAGGGCGGCGTTGGCGCGGGCGGCTGCGCCCTTGAGGCGCGCGAGGGCGTGCAGCACCGCGGGCTCCACCTGCTCGCCGCTGACCGGGAAGTTCTCCACCGCCCGCTGGGTCTGCGCCCTCCACAGCGCGTCCGCCGGCACCCGCACCTCACCGAGGGTGTCGTGCTCGGTACGCCACGTGCTCATGAGGAGCCCCTTCGTCACGGTCTGCTGGAGGTCGAACACCCTGGGAGACAAGGGTTGTTGCCTGCGCGCAAGTAAACCCTGCAGGTGTCACCGCCCTGACACTTCCGGTCATTTCGGACTCGTACGGTCGGCGACTGACAGGGGGGCCGAACGTCCGGCAACACCATGCCCACCGGCTCCCGCCTG
>DATJGA010000336.1:0-3828 GCA_035495395.1 Mycobacteriales bacterium
GAGCGCCTCGGCCTCGGCGTCGTCGGTCGACTGCGCCGCCCAGCTCGCGCCCGCCTCGGAGAACGCCTCGACCAGCGCCCGCGCCTCGTCGTCACCGGCGTCGCCGCGGGTGTCGACGCGCGCGAGCAGCAGCGCCTCGGCGTCCGCCTCCAGCCCCAGGTGCTTCCACTCCTCGACGGCCTCGAGGCAGTGCCGGTCGAGCAGCTCCAGGGCAGAGGGGGTCAGCCCGCGGCGGGTCACCAGGGCCACCGCGCGCCCGGCGTCGACGAGGGTCGTGAAGGCGCCGACCACCGTGCGCGGGGTGCCGGTGAGGGCGGGCCGCAGCCGCAGCGTCACCTCGGTGACGACGCCGAGGGTGCCCTCGGATCCGACCATCAGGCCGGCCAGGTCGTACCCCGCCACGCCCTTGTTCGTGCGCCGGCCGAGCGCCACCGCGGTGCCGTAGCCGGGGGCCCCGCCGACGACAGCGCGCATCCCGAGCACGTAGTCGCGGGTCACGCCGTACTTCAGGCAGCACAGGCCGCCGGCGTTCGTGGCGACGTTGCCGCCGAGCGTCGACCACTGGGCGCTCGCCGGGTCCGGCGGGTACCAGAGCCCGTGCTCGGCCACGGCCGCCTTGAGGTCGTTGTTCACGACCCCCGGCTGCACGACGCAGAGGAGGTTGTCGGCGTCGACCTCGACCACGGCGCTCATCCGCGACAGGTCGAGGACGAGGCAGCCGTCCACGGCGTTGGCGCCGCCGGACAGGCCGGTGCCGGCCCCGCGGGCCACGACCGGGACGCCGAGGTCGGCGCACACCCGGACGGCGGCCTGCACCTCGGCCTCGCTGCGGGCGCGGAGGGCGACCGCGGCCACTCCGACCGGGGCCCACTCGGCCTCGTCGTGCGACAGGCTCGCGAGCACGTCGGGGTCGAGGACGAGCCGGTCCGCCGGCAGCTCGCGCCCGAGCGCCTCGACGAGCACGGCCGGGCCGGAGGCGGTCACAGCGGTCATCCGAGCGCCTCGGTGAGCAGCTCCGCCGCCGCCACGGCGCCGGCCTTCGTCATGATGCTGCCGGCGTGGTCCTGGCCCTCGACGTACCGGCTGCTCACGGTGGCCGGGAGGTAGGTCCGCAGCGCCTCCTCCGGGTACGCCGGGGAGGTGCCGGCGCCGGAGGCCCACTGCGCGTGGGAGAAGCGGATCGGCTGGGTCAGCGACTGCCAGGGCGTCTCGTTGAGGTAGATGTCGGCCGCGTCGTCGAGCAGCGCCTGCCCGGACAGCCGCACCAGGCCGTCGCGCAGGTCGTGCGCGAGGTACTCGCGCAGCAGCGGGTCGGCGGGGTCGAGCAGCGGCGCGGTGCTCGAGGTGAAGAAGGCGAGGTAGTCGTCGAGGGAGTCCCACCGCTGCTCGAGCCGGTCGAGCCGGTCCTTGAACACGACGGGCAGCATCTCGACGGTCAGCCCGGGCGGCGCGGCCATCGGGAAGCCGCCGTCGACGAGCACCAGGCTCTTCACCCGCTCCGGGTGCAGGTGCGCGAGGTGCACCGCCACGAACCCGCCCATCGACATGCCGACGACGTGCACCGCGTCGAGGCCGAGGGCGTCGAGCACGGCGACCAGGTCCTCGGCGTGCTGCGCCATCGACGACGGGCCCTGCACGTCGACGCTGTCGGCGCGGCCGCGCAGGTCCGGGGCCACGAGGGAGATCTCCGGGGCCTCCGCGCGCAGCCAGCTCCAGAGCCTGCGCTGGCTGCTCACGCCGTGGACCGCGAGCACGGGCTGCGTGCTGCCGGGCAGCTCCTCGACCGCGAGGGCGCCGCCCGCGACAGGCACGCTGTGCAGCTTCATGCCCGGAACCGTACGGCGGTCGCCCCCCGGGAAGAACGGTGCCGGGCCCTACTGATCGCCCCCGGCCGTGGGGCTTCCGCACACCTCACGGCAGCACCTGGGTCTTGAGCCCCTCCCCGCGGGCGAACGCGTCGAGCGCCTCCCGGTACTGCTCCAGCGGGGCCTGCCGGGTGAGGAAGACGGCCGGGTCGAGCACGCCGGCGGCGAACAGGTCGACCGCGCGCTGGAACGAGTGCAGCACCGCCATCGAGCCGGTCACCGTGATCTCCCGCCGGTAGACGTCGTACGGCGAGAGCTCGACCCGGTCGCCCGGCGCGCTCACCCCGAACTGGAGGAAGGTCCCACCGCGCGCCACCCGCGACAACCCGTCCTGGATGGCGGTGGCGCTGCCGGTCGCGTCGACGACGACGTCCCAGCCCTCGCCGCGGTCGAGCTGCTCGGCCGCCGGGGCCGTGGCGGAGCAGCCCAGCAGCTCGGCCCGGCGGAGCTTCTCGGCGTTGGTGTCGACGACGTCGACCCGCACCGCGCCGGTGCGCTTCGCGAGCTCGAGCATCATCAGGCCCATCGTCCCCGCGCCGTAGACGAGGACGGTCGCGCCCAGTCGGGAGGCCAGCACGTCGTACCCGCGGACCGCGCACGACAGCGGCTCGACGAGGGTGGCCGCGACGAGGTCGACGTGGTCGGGCAGCACGACACAGCTCGCGGCCGGCGCGGCCATGAGCTCGGCGGCACCCCCCGTCGTGGTCACGCCGAGCGCGCCCAGGTCGGGGCACAGGTTCTCCCGGCCGCTGCGGCACCAGCGGCACGCCCTGCAGGGCAGGTTGGGGTCGACCGCGACCCGGTCGCCGACCCGGAGCCGGTCCACGCCGCTGCCGAGCGCCACGACGGTGCCGGTGACCTCGTGCCCCGGGACGACCGGGAGCCGGCCGTGCTCGCCGGCCAGCACGTGCAGGTCCGTCCCGCAGAGCCCGACCGCGGCCACGTCGAGCACGACCTCGCCCGGCCCCGGCACCGGGTCGTCGAGCGAGGCGATCTCCACGACGCCCGGAGCCGTCATCACCGCGGCTCTCACGAGCCGACGGCCGCCGCGACCTCGGGGGCGAACAGCACGGTGAGGTGGTTGCCGGGCAGCCGCGTCACGGTGAGGTTCGGCTTCGTCGCCAGCCAGGGGGCGACGGCCTTGTCGGAGATGAACGGCCGCTGCCCGTCCTTCTTCGTGCTCTCGGCGAGGAGCACCTGAGTGGGCGCGGTCAGCTGCTCGAGGGCGGACAGCACCTCGGGGCCGAAGAAGGCGTCCACGGCGTCGTCGGTCGCGCGGGCCACGTCGAGCTGCGGCCGCAGCCTGCCCGGCGGGCCGTCGAGCTCGGCCTCGAGCATCTGCATCACCGTCGGCAGCAGGTCGGGTCGCGAGGCGAGCATCGGCCCGACCCGGCCCTTCTTCGCGAACGCCTCGACGTCCGGGTACTCCTGGTCGGCGCCGCTGAGCTGCCGGCGGAAGGTCATCCGGACCACCCGGGGCGTCATGAAGAAGGGAAAGCCGGGCCGGATCCCGCCGTCGACGAGCACCAGCCGGGCGACCCGGTCGCCGAGCTCCCTCGCCACGAGCGGCGCGAGGTAGGCGCCCATCGAGTGCCCCACGACGACGACGTCGCGCAGGTCCAGCTCCTCGGCGACCGCGCGCACGTCCTTCGCGTGCCCGAGCAGCCCCGGCTCCCCCGTGCGGTGCTTCGAGCGGCCGCGACCGCGCAGGTCGGGCGCGACGAGGTGCGCCTCGGGCAGCGACGCGGCGAGCGGCGCCCACGCGTGACCGCTGCTCCCGAGGCCGGGCAGTCCCAGCACGGTCGGGCCGTCGCCCGGCCACACGGTCACGGCGAGACCAGCGACCTCGAGCTTCTCAGGCGCGCGCACGGGCATGCAGGCACCGTACGGCGGACGGCCGGTGCGCACGACGGACGATGCCCACACCCGCGGGGCGGGCACGTGGGGCTTCTCCCCCGTTCAG
>DATJGA010000337.1:0-2113 GCA_035495395.1 Mycobacteriales bacterium
CGACGCGGTGACCATCTCGTTCGGGCTGCGGAACGTGCAGGACACCGCCGGGGGGCTGCGGGAGATGCTGCGCGTCACCAAGCCGGGCGGCCGGCTCGTCGTCTGCGAGTTCTCGCACCCCACGTGGAAGCCGTTCAGGACCGTCTACACCGAGTACCTCATGCGGCTGCTGCCCGCGGTGGCGACCAGGGTCAGCAGCGACCCGGCGGCCTACGTCTACCTGGCGGAGTCGATCCGCGCCTGGCCCGCGCAGGCAGCGCTCGCGGAGGTCGTGCGCGAGACCGGGTGGGGGCACGTCGGGTGGCGCGACCTGTCCGGCGGCATCGTGACCCTGCACCGCGGGGTCCGGCCGAGCTAGCCCGGCCACCCCCAGGACCGGTGTCCCGGGCCGCACCGCGCCCACTAGACTGTGGGATCGCTCGTGAAAACTTTCACAAGCGCCTGGGGACCGACGCAGCGACAGACCGGAGCGACGTGAGCACGGACGGGGACGCCGACGTCATCGTCGTCGGCGCAGGGCCCGGGGGGAGCGCCACCGCGCAGGCCCTCGCGCAGACCGGCCTCGACGTGCTGCTGCTCGAGAAGACGTCCTTCCCGCGCGAGAAGGTCTGCGGCGACGGCCTGACCCCGCGGGCCGTGAAGAGCCTCGTCGAGATGGGCATCGACACCTCCGAGGCCAACGGCTTCATCCGCAACCGCGGGCTGCGGATCATCGGCGGCGAGCACACCCTCGAGCTCGACTGGCCCGACCTGGCCAGCTACCCGCCGTACGGGCTGGTGCGGCCGCGGCTCGACTTCGACGAGCTGCTCGCCCGCGCGGCGCAGAAGGCAGGCGCCCAGCTGCACGAGCAGACGACGGTCACCGGCGCGATCACCGAGCACGGCCGCGTGGTGGGTGTGACCGCCCGCGACGCCGACAAGCGCGAGCTCACCTTCCGCGCGCCGCTCACGATCGCCTGCGACGGCTCGAGCGCGCGCCTCGCGCTGAGCCTCGGCATCACCAAGCGCGACGACCGCCCGATGGGCGTCGCCGTACGGCGGTACTACACGAGCCCGCGGCACGACGACGACATGCTCGAGTCCTGGCTGGAGCTGCGCGCACCCAACGGCGACCTGCTCCCCGGCTACGGGTGGGTCTTCGGCGTCGGCGACGGCACCTCCAACGTCGGGCTCGGGATCCTCAACACCACCAAGGCCTGGCAGGACACCGACTACAAGAAGCTCATGGCCCGCTGGACCGCGTCCATGCCGGCGGAGTGGCAGTTCGACGACGAGCACGCGACCGGGCCCATCCGCGGCGGCGCGCTGCCGATGGCCTTCAACCGGCAGCCGCACTACCGCGCAGGGCTGATGCTCGTCGGCGACGCCGCCGGCGCCGTGAACCCCTTCAACGGCGAGGGCATCGCGTACGCCATGGAGAGCGGCCGGATGGCGGCCGAGGTCGCCGCGCAGGCGCTCTCGCGCGCCGACGGACCCGCCCGCGAGCGCGCCCTGCAGGCCTACCCCGACGCGATGAAGGCCCGGTACGGCGGCTACTTCACGCTCGGGAAGACCTTCGTCTCCCTCATCGGCGACCCCCGGGTCATGCAGTTCTGCACCAAGCACGGGCTCAAGCGCCCGACCCTCATGCGCTTCACGCTCAAGCTGCTCGCCAACCTCACCGACCCGCGCGGCGGGGACGCCCTCGACCGGCTGGTCAACGGCCTGTCGCGGATCGCCCCCGCGGCCTGACCCCCCGGTCCCGTCAGCCCCTAGGCTGGCCGGGACCCCGAACCAGAGAGGAGCGCCGACCGTGCTGCAGTGGTACCTGCCCATCGTCGTGCTCTTCGTGCTCGCGTTCGGCTTCGCCGCGTTCTCGGTCGGGGCCGCGACGTTCACGGGGCCCAAGCGCTACAACCGCGCGAAGTACGACGCCTACGAGTGCGGCATCGAGCCGACCCCCCAGCCGATGGGCGGCGGGCGCTTCCCGATCAAGTTCTACCTGACGGCGATGCTCTTCATCGTCTTCGACATCGAGATCATCTTCCTCTACCCCTGGGCCGTGGCCTTCGGGAAGCTGGGCGTTTTTGGCCTGGTGGAGATGGTGCTGTTCATCCTCACGGTGTTCGTCGCC
>DATJGA010000338.1:0-2379 GCA_035495395.1 Mycobacteriales bacterium
GCGCTGGTGCGCGACACCATCAGCAACGACCGGCTCGGCACCCACCCCGAGCGCGGCGAGCTGTGGGGCGGGCAGTCGCTCATCACCCGGCTGCTCATCGCGTTCACGGAGGCCGGCGGCGAGGTGCGCACCGGCCACTGCGTCGACCGGCTGCTCGTGGAGGACGGCCGGGTCGTCGGCGTCGAGGCCGTGACGGACGCCGGCCGGGTCGAGGTGCGGGCCGGCCGAGGCGTGCTGCTGGCGAGCGGCGGCTTCGAGCGCAACGCCGCCCTGCGCGAGCGGTACGGCGTGCCGGGCGACGCCGCGTTCTCCATGGCCCCCAAGGAGACCAACACCGGCGAGCCGATCGAGGCGGCGATGGCGGTCGGCGCCGCGGTCGACCTCATGGACCAGGGCTGGTTCTGCCCCGGCCTGCACGAGCCGGACGGCGGGGCAGGCTTCTACATGGGCCTGCGCGGCGGGGTCTTCGTCAACGCGCAGGGGGAGCGGTTCGCCAACGAGTCGCAGCCCTACGACCGGATGGGCCGCGAGATGGCCAAGCTCTCGCCCGAGGCCTGGTACGTCTTCGACAGCCGCGAGCGCGGCCGGCCGCCGGGCGTGCGCTGCGTGCCCGGCACCCGGCGCGAGGCGTTCCTCGCCTCCGGCGACTGGGTCGAGCGCGAGACCCTCGCGGAGCTGGCCGAGGCGATCGGCGTGCCCGCGGGCGCGCTGGCGGCGACGGTGGGGCGCTGGAACGGCTTCTGCGCGTCCGGCGTGGACGAGGACTTCCACCGCGGGGAGGACGAGTTCGACCGGTACTTCGCCTTCGGCGACCCGCCGAACCCGTGCCTCGTGCCGGTCGACCGGCCGCCGTACGTCGCCGCCCGCGTCGTCCTCGGCGACCTCGGCACGAAGGGCGGCCTGGTCACCGACGCCGACGCGCGCGTGCTGCGCGAGGACGGGTCCGTCATCCCGGGCCTGTTCGCGACGGGCAACACGATGGCCTCGATCGCCGGCGCCTACTACCCCGCCCCGGGTACGCCGATCGGCACCGCGGTCGTCTTCGGCTACCGCGCCGCGGAGGCGCTGGGTTCGCTACCGCCCAGCACCTGACGCAGGAAGGCGTTGTCGAAGACCCGCTCCGGGTCGAGCGCGTCGCGCAGCGCCAGGAAGTCCCGGTACGCCGGGTACAGCGGTGCGATCTCCGCCCCCTGCTGGTGCAGCTCCTTGCCCCAGTGCGGTCGGGCGTCGAGGCCGGCCATCGCCTCCCAGAAGCCGGCGAAGTAGCGGGCCCGGTGGGGGCCGTCGGTGGCGTACGCCCCGATCTGGCAGGTGTCCCCGCCGTACGCGGGGCTGAGCCAGCCGTCGTCGCCGCGGACGAACCGCACCTCGAGCGGGAAGTCGGCGGCGAGCCGCTCGTCGCGGACGAGGGCGACGACGCGGTCGTAGGCCCGCTGCGCCTGGTCGAGGGGGAGCGCCGCCTCGGTCTCGCGGTGCCGCAGGGGCATCGGGGTGTTGAGGATCAGGCTGCTCTGCGCGACCTGCAGCCGCGGCCCGAGGTAGCTGGCGGAGAGCCGGTCGTTGATGCCGTGCGCCCAGCCGGGCCGGCGGTGCCCGAGCGCCACGAGCCCGTGGAACAGCCCGCGGTGCATGAGGTTGTCGTCGACCCAGCGCAGGGTCCGGGTGGACGGGCGCCGGGTCGCGGGCTCGTCGGTGCGGGTGTACCGGACCACCTGCGCGCGCGACGCCCCGGGGAGCCACCAGACCTTCACGTACTCGGCCGTGCGCGCCACCGCGGCGACGTCGACCTCCGTGACCGGGACGTGCTCGACCTCCTGCCGCAGCCGGAACGCCGGCTCGACGCGCAGGGTCGCCTGCGTGACGACGCCGAGCGCGCCGAGGTGCACCCGGGCGCCGACGAGCCGCGGGTCGTCGGGGCCGAGCTCGACGACCTCGCCGCGGCCGTCGACGAGGCGCAGCGCGTGCACGAGGGTCGCGAGGTTGCCGTGCACGAGGCTCGAGCCGTGCGTGCCGGTGGCGATCGCACCGGCCACCGACTGGGCCTGGATCGAGCCGACGACCGGCAGCGTCCAGCCCTGCGCGAGCAGCGCCGCGGACAGGTCGCGCAGCCGGGTGCCGGCCCGCACGGTGACGAGCCGCGCGTCGGCGTCGAGGTGCAGCACCCCGGTGAGCCCGTCGAGCGTCATCGCGTGCTGCTCGGGCTCGGCGATGGTCGAGAACGAGTGGCCCGCGCCGACCACCTTGAGGCGGGTCGCCGCGCGGACCGCCGCGACCACGTCGTCCTCGCTCGTCGGCGCGTGCCAGGTCAGCGGCGCGGTGCGCACGACGCGGGAGTAGGAGCGGAAGCGGTCCTGCCGGTCGCGGGGGGCGCGGTTCACG
>DATJGA010000339.1:0-3753 GCA_035495395.1 Mycobacteriales bacterium
GAGGGCGACGCCGGCATGGTCGCGTCGGAGTACGTGATGGGCACGGCCGTCGCCGCCGGCTGCGTGGGCGTCGTCTACAAGGTCGTGACGTCGCCCCAGTTCCTGGACATCGTCCGGCACTTCGTCCTCAAGCGCTTCGGCCTCTTCAGCTAGTCCCCGATCGCCGTGCGCCCCGGGTCCCTCACCACGGTCCGGGGCGCACGGCGCTCTCTCGTCCCAGAAGGAGGAGCTCGTGTCCCGTCTCGCAGTCGTCAGCAGGCGCACCCGCAGTGGTGCGGACAGCGGCATGGTGACGGTGGAGGCCGTCCTGGTCCTGCCGGTCCTGGTCCTGCTGCTGTCCCTGATGATCGCCACGCTCGCCGTCGTGAACGCCAAGATGCGCGCCGTCGACGCCTCACGCGAGGCGGCCCGCCTCGCCGCACGCGGTGAGTCGGCCGCCGCCGTCGCGGCCGGTCAGCGGCTGGGTCCGCAGCACGCCACGGTCGTGCTGCAGGACCGGTCCCACTGGGTCCAGGCGGTGGTCACGGCCGAGGTCCGGCTCTTCGGCAGCCTGCCGCCGCTCACCGTGTCCGCGGCCACGCTCGCGGAGCGGGAGGACCCGTGAGCCGCCGGCACGCGGACGGGGAGGAGGGCTTCGCCACGATCGTCGCGGTCGGGCTGGGCCTCGTCGTCATGGTGATCACCGCCGCCGTGGCTGCGGCCGGCACGGTCGTCTCCGCGCGGCACCGGGCGGAGGCGGTGGCGGACATGGCGGCGCTCGCGGCCGCCCAGCACGCCGTCGCCGGCCAGGACGCCGCCTGCGCCGCGGCCCGCGCGCTGACCGACGCGGAGCACGTCGCGCTGCTGCAGTGCCGCCTCGACGGGCTTGACGCCCTGGTCACCACGGCGATGGCGCCGCCCGGTCGGCTCGCGCTGCTCGGGCTCGTCCACGGACAGGCACGGGCGGGGCGGCGCTGAGGGAACCACGTCCGGCGCGTTCTCGTCATACCTGGACAAGGGGGGTACGACGGGCTGCCCGGCGTAACCTCGAACGGGTCCTCTCGTTGGTCGGGGGGAGCGTCCCCGCCGGTCAAGTGAGGAAGTGCGCGTCCTGATGGAGCCCTCGTTCGTCACCCCCGCGGTGCCCGCGCAGCCGCGCGGGTTCGCGGCGCTCTGCGGTGACGCGCTGCGGCGGCCCGGGGGACGACGCGCGCTGTCCGTGCTGTTCGTCATGCTCATGGTCTCCGGGCTCGCGATGTTCGCGTACCCGGTCGGCACGGACGCCTACAGCCGGTACAAGCAGGGCAAGCTCAACGGCCAGTGGGGCGGCTCCAAGCTCGAGCAGAGCTACGCCGACGGCAAGATCGCCGAGGGCAGCCCGCTCACCCGCATCATCATCCCCAAGATCCACCTGAACGTGCTGGTGGTCGAGGGCACCAGTGCCGACGCGCTGCGCGCGGGCGCCGGCCACTACGTCGGGACGCCGCTCCCGGGCGAGCTGGGCAACGTCGCCATCGCCGGGCACCGGACCACCTTCGGCCGCCCCTTCAACCACCTGGACGAGATGCGGCCGGGCGACGAGGTCAAGCTCGAGACCCCGTTCAAGGTCTTCCACTACTTCGTGGTGCCGGCCTTCGGGGGCCACAACAACCCCTGGCCGGTCAGCAAGAGCGACACCAGCGTGCTCATCGACTCGCCCACCAAGCACCTGCTCACGCTGACCACCTGCCACCCCAAGGGCAGCGCCCGCGAGCGGCTGATCCTGCGGCTTGAGTTGAACCCGGCCCTGACCGAGGACGTGAAGTGAGAGGGGAGCGTGTCGTGATCAGTCGTGCCCACCGCCGGCCTGCGCGGGTCCTCGGCGTGGTCGCGCTCACCGCGCCCCTCGCCGCGGTGCTCGTCGCGGGGTCCGCGACGCCGGCGCTCGCCGCGTCCGGCAGCATCACCGCCCCTGCCTCGAACACGGTGTACGCCGACCCGTCGGTGACCACGACGACCGCGTCGGCGTCGGTGACGCTGTCCAAGGGTCAGAACGCGACGCTGACGGTGACCGGTCCTGGGCTCGGCGGTGGCATCAACAGCTCCGCCGCCTACAGCTGCTCCAGCCTGGTCTGCCCCAGCACGCAGGACAAGACGATCAGCGTCAAGGTGCCCCTCAGCGCCTCCACCGCCAACGGCGAGTTCACGGCGACGCTGTCGGGCTACGTCAGCGGCAGCCGGCACTTCTACACGAACTACAAGCCCCAGGCGGACGCCGCGAACCTCGCGGCCGCGGCCAACGGACGCACCGAGGTCGACCTCTCGTGGTCGTACTCCGCCGGCGACGCGGCCGGGTTCGAGGTCGTCGAGACGCAGGACGGCTCGAGCCGCACCCTCTCCGTCCCGGCGAGCGCCTGCAGCGGCAGCAGCTGCGGCTACGCCATCAGCTACCCCGCGCCGGCCGAGGGGGCGACGGAGGACTTCAGCTACACCGTCACGGCGCTGCGCGCCGCCTGCGACAACGCCTCGGTCTGCGGCGACTACACCCGGTCGGCGACGTCGTCGAGCGCGACCGCTCAGCTCGTCGGCCCCCCGCCGCCGCCCAGCCCCACCCCCACGCCCAGCTCGGGTGGCGGGACGACGGGTGGCACCACGGGCTCGACCACGACCACCGGCGGCACCACCGGCAGCGGCTCCGGTACGACGGGCGGCACGTCCAGCACGACCGGCGGCACCACCGGTTCGCACTCCAGCGGCTCCGGGACCACCGGCTCCGCGTCGAAGCCGATCGTCATCCCGACGCTGCCGCCGCTGGTCGCCTCGCGGCGCGCTTTCGCCCTGGGGTTCAACAACTTCTCGCCCAGCCTGGGGATCCCGAAGCTCCCGCCGCTGCCGGCGACGAAGTTCCCGGTGACCGCGGCCGGGTCCGAGGCCTACAACCCGACGCTGCCGTACACCGCGCAGCCGAGGAAGACGACGAGCGTGCTCTCGTCGCCGATCGCGGCGATCACCGACAGCATCGACACGGCGCAGCTGGCGAGGAGCCTCGCGGTCGCGCTGATCCTGCTGGCCGCCGCGGCGCACGTGCGGCTCTTCCTGAGCCACGGCGCCGAGGACTAGCCACCCAGGCCGCTCGCCAGCACGACGTCGAGCAGCCGCACCGCCCCGTCCTTGTCCAGCGGCTCGTTGCCGTTGCCGCACTTGGGTGACTGGACGCAGGACGGGCAGCCCGCGGCGCACTCGCACGAGGCGATGGCGTCCCGGGTCGCCGTGAGCCAGCGGGCCGCGTCGGCGTAGGCGCGCTCGGCGAAGCCCGCTCCGCCGGGGTGCCCGTCGTACACGAAGACGGTGGTCAGGCCGGTGTCGGCATGCAGGGCGGTGGAGACGCCGCCGATGTCCCAGCGGTCGCAGGTGGCGAACAGCGGGAGCAGGCCGATCGCCGCGTGCTCGGCCGCGTGCGCCGCCCCGGGCACGTCGCCCCAGGCGAGCCGCGCCTGCTCCAGCAGCTCGGCGGAGACCGTGTACCAGACCGCGCGGGTCCGGAGATCGCGCGGCGGCAGGTCGAGCGGCTCCTCGCCGAGGACCTCGCCGGTGCCGAGCCGCTTGCGCAGGTACCCGACGACCTGGTGCGTCACGTCCACCGTGCCGAAGGACAGCCGGACCCCGTCGTACGCCGTGCCGGCCAGCTCCTCGACGACCTGCAGGTCCGTGACGTCGCGGGCCGAGGTGCTGTAGTCGGGGTCGTCGGCGCGCACCAGGGCGACGCCGTCCTCGAGGTCGAGCGCCTCGACGAGG
>DATJGA010000340.1:0-9652 GCA_035495395.1 Mycobacteriales bacterium
GTGGTCAACGTCGTCACGGGGGGACTGTATCCCCCCATGTGAACCGCGGTTAGCATGCCGCTCATGCAGCGACTGCGTGACGAGCCCGAGCACGACGCCTTCCGCCAGAGCGTGCGCGCCTTCTGCGAGAAGCAGATCGCGCCGCACCACAAGGAGTGGGAGGAGGCGGGCATCGTCGACCGCGGGCTCTGGCTCGAGGCCGGCAAGCAGGGCCTGCTCGGCACCGACGTCCCCGAGCAGTACGGCGGCGGCGGGGTCAAGGACTTCCGCTACAACTGCGTCGTCGCCGAGGAGGTCGTCCGGGTCGGCGGCAGCGGCGTCGGGTTCACGCTGCACAACGACGTCGTCGCGCCGTACCTGCTCAAGCTCGGCACCGAGGAGCAGAAGCAGCGGTGGCTGCCCGGGTTCTGCAGCGGCGAGCTCATCACCGCCATCGCGATGACGGAGCCCGGCACCGGCTCCGACCTGCAGGGCATCAAGACCAGCGCGCGGCGCGACGGCGACGACTGGGTCATCAACGGGTCCAAGACCTTCATCACCAACGGCATCAACAGCGACCTCGTCATCGTCGTCGCGCAGACCGACCCCGACGCCGGCGCCAAGGGCTTCAGCCTGTTCGTCGTCGAGCGCGGGATGAAGGGGTTCGAGCGCGGCCGCAACCTCGAGAAGGTCGGCATGAAGGCGCAGGACACCTCGGAGCTGTTCTTCGACGACGTGCGCGTGCCCGGCACCAACCTGCTCGGCACCGAGGGCCACGGCTTCCTGCACCTCATGGACTGCCTGCCGCAGGAGCGGCTGTCCATCGCGGTCGTCGCGGTCGCCGCGTCCCGCAAGGTGCTCGACCTCACGGTGGCCTACTGCAAGGAGCGCAAGGCGTTCGGCAAGCCGATCGGGTCGTTCCAGAACAGCCGCTTCGTGCTGGCCGAGCTGGAGACCGAGGTGTGCATCGCCGAGCACCTGCTCGACCGGGCCATCCTCGAGCACAACGCCGGCCGCTTCGACATCAAGGACGCGGCGATGACCAAGTGGTGGACCACGGAGCTGCAGAAGAAGGTCGTCGACTCCTGCCTGCAGCTCCACGGCGGGTACGGCTACATGCTCGAGTTCCCGGTCGCCAAGGCCTACCTCGACTCGCGGATCCAGACCATCTACGGCGGCACCACCGAGATCATGAAGGAGATCGTCGGGCGGTCCCTGGGTGTCTGAGCAGCTGCAGGGGTACGGCGAGGAGCTGCGCAAGGGGACGGTGCGGCGCGAGCCGGGTGCCCTGCCGCCGCACTGGCCCACCTGCTTCGGGTGCGGCCCGGAGGCGGAGGCCGGCCTGCACGCCGTGACGCGCAAGGTCGGCGACGAGGTGCACTGCTCCTACACGTTCACCGCGCGGCACGAGGGGGCACCCGGGATCGCGCACGGCGGTGCCGTGGCTGCGCTCGTCGACGACGTCTGCGGCGGGCTGCTGTTCGTCGTGCGCGAGCCGGCGGTCACCCGCACGCTCAACGTGGAGTACCTGCGACCGGTGCTGGTCGGGGTGACCTACGACCTCGTGGCGAGGGTCGACCGGCGCGAGGGGCGCAAGCTCTTCGTCACCTGCGAGGGCACCGACCCGGAGGGCAGGCCGACGTTCCGCGGCGGCGGGCTGTTCCTCGTCGTCGACCTCAGCCACTTCGACGCCGCGACCCGCGGCGACGACGAGGCGCCCGTCGCGCTGTAGACCCAGGCCAGGCCCGCCAGCACGAGGACGACCTCGAGGGCGGTGGCGCTCAGGTCCCACGCCGTGAAGCGCTGGCGCGCTCCGCCGGCGACGCCGAGCGGGATGCCGACCGCGCGCGTCCACGCCCAGAGCAGCACGACCGCGAGGTTCCCGAGGACCCCCACGGCGACCACCCGGCGTACCGGGCGGACGAGCAGCGCGACGACCCAGCCGAGCTGCGCGAGGCAGAGCACGGCGAAGAACCAGCCGAGCAGCGCGGCCTCGTGCGCGTGGTGCGGCGCGACGGCCCCGTGCACCAGCCCCGCCCCGGCGCCGGCCAGCGCCGTGAGCCGCAGGCTGCCCGGCAGCGGCTGGTCCGCCGTACGCCGCCACTCGGCCGCGAAGAGCATGCCGAACAGCAGCAGCGGCACGACGAGCATCAGGCCGTGCGACAGGTGATGGGTCACCGCGACCTCCCGAGCGCACGATGGGGCATCAGGGATGGTCCGGACATCACCCTTTTTGAGGATTCCTCGCACGCGCGCGCCACGCGAGGCTGGACACCCCTGTGGGAAGGAGGCCGCCATGGACTGGCGTGTCGGTGCCGTCGCGAACTTCGTGACGATGACGGCCTACTTCGCGATCTGCGCGGCGATCCTCGTGCCCCTGGTGCGGGAGCAGCAGCTCAAGGCGAACCGGCTCGGGACCGCGACCGCGCTCATCTTCTTCACCTGCGCCGTGCACCACGGCGGGCACACGGTGCACATGCTGCTGCCGACGCTCGGCTTCTCCAGCGCGAGCGGGCTGGCGATGCGGCAGGCCTTCGACTGGGAGGCCGTCGCGTGGGACATCTTCACGGCCTGCGTCGGGATCTACTACTGGACCCTGCGCCGCACGTACGGCGCCCTGATGAGCGGCGCCAAGCTCTTCGACGACCTCCGGGAGCGGCAGCGGCAGGCGCTGGAGATCAACGACGGGATCGTGCAGGGCCTGGCGACGGCCAAGCTGGCCCTGGAGCTCGACCAGACCACCGTCACCCGCGAGGCCCTGGAGTCCACCCTCGCCTCGGCCCGCGGCCTCATCACCGAGCTCCTCGGCGAGGTCAGCGACCAGCCCACCTTCGCCCCCGGTGACCTCCGCCGCTCGCGTGCCGCACTGCTGAGGAAGCAGTGACGTTGGCCCACGACGTGTCGACGGCAGGACAGCAGACCCGCGCCGTGCGGGTGCTGGTGGTCGACGACACCCCTGCGCTGCGCGTGCTCATGCGCGCCGTGCTCGAGGGCACCGGCTTCGAGGTGGTCGGTGAGGCCGGCGACGGGCTCGCCGCGATCACCGCGGCCATGGAGCTCAAGCCCGACCTGGTCCTGCTCGACCTCGCCATGCCCGTCATGGACGGCCTGGAGGCGCTGCCCCGGCTGCGCGACGGGCTGCCCGACGCCAAGGTCGTCATCGTCTCCGGCTTCGAGCGGCGGGCGATGGAGGCCCAGGTCGTCGAGGCCGGCGCCGACGCCTACGTGCAGAAGGGGTTGCCGCCGGACGCCATGCTCGGCGTGCTGCAGACGCTGTTCCCGCACGCCACCGCCGGGGTGACCGAGGAGGTGCCCCCCTCCCGGTCGGTACCGGCCCCGCGCACCGCCGGGGACGACCGGCTGCGCGCCCTCGAGGAGGACATGGAGGAGCTGCTGTACGTCGTCTCGCACGACCTCTCCGAGCCCGTGCACGTCATCAAGGGGTTCGGCGAGCGGCTCGCCCGTCGGGTGCGCTCGGACGAGGAGGGCGAGTTCTGCGAGTACATCGTCAGCGCCGCCGAGCGCATGCAGCAGCTGCTCGACGACCTGCTCGCCTACGCCCGCGCCGGCCGCGGCGAGCTCCCGCAGGAGCTGCTCGACGTACGGCGGGTGGTGGACGGGGTGGTCGCCGGGCTGTCGTCGGCGGCGAACCGCAGCGGTGGCCGGGTGACCGTGGGGGAGCTGCCGCGCTCGCTGGTCGCCAGCCGCCTGGTCCTCACGCAGGTGCTGCACAACCTCGTCGCGAACGCGCTGAAGTTCGCGCGCCCCGGCATCCCGCCGCAGGTCCGCGTCGACGGCACGGACACCGGCGGTCACGTGACGTTCCGCGTGCACGACAACGGGATCGGGATCGACCCGGTCCAGCGGGAGCGGGTGTTCCAGCCGTTCACCCGGCTGAACTCCCGGGAGGCCTACCCCGGCAGCGGCGTCGGCCTCGCCATCTGCCGCCGGCTCGTCGAGCGCAGCGGCGGCCGCATCTGGCTCGAGTCCGACGGCACCGGCACCACCTTCTTCGTCGAGCTCCCGGCATGAGCGCAGCCTTCGCTCCTCGGCCGCGCGGCGTGGGCTGGCCCCGCCGGCCGAACCTGGTGACCGTGCCCAGCGCACCGGACGCGCTGCCCGTGCCGCGGCAGCGCACCGAGGGCCCGCTGCGCGAGCGCCGCCAGGCCGACGTGCGCCAGGGCCTGAGCCTGCTGCTCGTCGAGGACAGCGCCGCGGACGGCCGGCTCGTGCTCGAGCTGATCCGCGAGGCCGGCGTCCCGTGGCAGCTCGAGCGGGTCGAGCGCGTCAAGGACGCGGAGGCCTACATCCGCCGGCACCACGTCGACTGCGTGCTGCTCGACCTCGGGGTGCTCGACGCCGACGGCCTCGACGGGCTGCGGCGGCTGGTCGCGGTCGACGCCGAGCTGCCGCTCGTGGTGCTCACCCGGCGCGACGACGACGTGATGTCCGCCGAGGCGCTGCGCCACGGCGCGCAGGACTACCTCGCCAAGCGCGACCTCGAGCCGGTGATGCTCGCCCGCGCCGTGCGGTACGCGATCGAGCGCAAGGCCACCGAGCTGCAGGTGCTGCACCTGGCCCACCACGACGCGCTCACCGGCGTCGCGAACCGCGCGCTGCTGCTCGACCGGCTCTCGGCGTACCTGGCCGGCGCCCAGGGCGTGACCCTGCTGTTCGTCGACGTCGACGACCTCAAGCTCGTCAACGACTCGTTCGGGCACGACGCCGGCGACCGGCTGCTCGTGGCGGCGGCGCGGCGGATGCAGGAGGTGCTCCGACCCACGGACACGGTGGGCCGGCTCGGCGGCGACGAGTTCGCCATCGTCTGCCCGCTGCTCACCGACCAGCGGCTCGCCCTCGAGCTCGCCACCCGGGTGATGCAGGAGGTCGCGCAGCCGCTCGTGCTCGGCACCCGCGTGTACGTGCCCTCGGTGAGCATCGGCGTGGCCCTCGTGCCGGCCGCCCAGGCGCGGACCACGGACGAGGTGGTGGCGGACGCCGACCTGGCGCTGTACGAGGCGAAGCGCCGCGGCAAGGCGCGGGCCGAGGTCTTCCAGGAGAGCATGCGCACCAGCGGCGGGGAGCGGATGGAGCTGCTCACCGAGCTGCGGACCGCCCTGGTCGAGGACCAGTTCCGCGTGTACTTCCAGCCGCAGGTGTCCCTCCTCACCGGCGACCTCGTCGCGGTCGAGGCGCTGCTGCGCTGGCACCACCCCGTCCGCGGGGTGGTCAACGCGGCCGAGTTCTTCGAGGTCGTCGAGGACAGCGACATGGTCGCCACCGTCGGCCGCTGGGTGATGGAGCAGAGCTGTCACGCGCTCGCGACCTGGCCGGGCGGGTCGCCGCCGCGGATGGCCGTGAACATCAGCCCGCGGCACTTCTCGCTGCCCGGCTTCGGGGACGCCGTGCGCACCGTCGTCGCCGAGAGCGGGATCGACCCGACGCTGCTGGAGCTCGAGGTCACCGAGTCCGCGATCCTCGTCGACGAGGCCTCGACGCAGGTGCTGCGCGACCTGCACGACGCCGGCCTGCGGCTGGCCGTCGACGACTTCGGCACCGGCTACAGCTCGCTGCGGCACCTGAAGATGTTCCCCGCGTCGACGGTGAAGATCGACCGCACCTTCGTCTCCGGTCTCGGGCGCGACCCGGTCGACGACGCGATCGTCCGGGCCGTGCTCGGCGTCGCGGCGAGCCTGGGCCTCACGACGGTCGGCGAGGGCGTCGAGACCCGTGAGCAGCACGACCTGCTCCTCGCGCTGGGCTGCGAGCTGGGCCAGGGCTACCTCTACGACCACGCCCTCCCGCTCGACGAGCTCCGCGCGCGCTACCGCTGACCGAGGAGGGCGGCGAGGGCGAGGTCCCGCAGGGCGGTACGGCGGTCCTCGGCCGAGAGGGCGCTCTCGACGTGGGACGTGGTGTTGAGCATCCCGAGGACGCTGCTCACGGCGAGCGCGACCCCGTCGGGCGACAGGTCGGTCCGCCGCGGTGCCAGCGCCTCCCGCCACACCTCCTCGTACGCGCGCAGGTGCCGGGTCGAGGCGCGCCGCGCCTCCTTGTCGAGGCTCCACTGCTCGCGCAGCCACACCCGGATGAGGGCGCGCTCGCGCACGACGAAGTCGACGTGCAGGTCGACGAGCGCCTCGAGGCCGGCGGTGTGCCGGGCCTGCTCCACCATGCGGCCGACGGCCAGGTCGCACAGGGCTTGCAGCAGCGCCTGCTTCGAGGCGAAGTGGCGGTACACGCCGGGCCCGGTGATGCCCGCGGCCGCACCGATGTCGTCGATGCCGACGGCGTGGTACCCGCGGGTGGCGAACAGGTCCGCGGCCGCGGCCAGCAGCAGCTCGCGGCGGGGGGCGGTGGTCGTCACGGCCCCGAGGTTAACCTAGGTTCACACATCCGAGGAGGCCCCGTTGCTGGACGCGCTGCTGGACGACCTGCGAGCCGAGCACGACGACCTGCGGAGGTACGTCGCCACCGCCGACCTGGGCCTCGCCGTACCCGCGGAGCCGTGGGACGTGCGCGACACCGTGAGCCACCTGCTCGTCGGGGACGAGAAGGCGCTGCTCGCGGCCGCCGACCCTGACGCCTTCGCGGCCGAGCTGCCGCAGGTGATCGCCGACCCGCAGGGCTTCATCGACAGCTGGCTCGAGGCCGGCCGCGACCTGCCGAAGGAGGCGCTGCTCGAGCGCTGGACCGCCGGGCTCGAGGCCCTGGCCACCGCGATCGGGAAGGTGCCGGAGGGCACGAAGATCCCCTGGTACGGGCCGCCGATGAGCCCGGCGTCGTTCGCGACGGCGCGGGTCATGGAGTACTGGGCGCACGGGCAGGACGTCGTCGACGCCCTCGGCGTCTCCCGCCCGCCGACGGCGCGGCTCAAGCACATCTGCCACCTCGGCTACCGGACCCGCGGCTTCTCGTACGCGGTCCGCGGCCTGCCCGTCCCGGAGGGGGAGGTACGGGTCAGCCTCGTCGCCCCCGACGGCAGCACCTGGGAGTGGGGGAGCGGACCGGACGCGGTCGAGGGCACCGCGGAGGACTTCGCGCTGCGCGTCACCCAGCGCCGGCACCGGCGCGACACCGGCCTGGTCGCCACCGGGCCGCTCGCCGACGACTGGCTCGACAAGGCGCAGTGCTTCGCCGGCCTGCCCACCGACGGACGGGCGCCGCAGTCGTGAGCCGCTGGGACACGCCAGAGCGGCAGGCGCTGCGCGAGCTCACGCGCGAGGTGACCGCCAAGGAGGTCGCGCCGCACGTCGCCGAGTGGGAGCGCGCCGGCGAGCTGCCGCGCAGCCTGCACAAGGCGTTCGCCGAGGTGGGCCTGCTCGGGGTCAGCTTCCCCGAGGAGGTCGGCGGCGGCGGGGGCGACGCGGTCGACGCCGCGATCATCACCGAGGAGCTGCTGCTCGGCGGCGGGTCGGGTGGCGTCGTCGCCTCGCTGTTCACGCACGGCATCGCGCTGCCGCACATCGTCGGCGCCGGCTCGCCGTACCTGGTCGACCGGTACGTCCGCCCCACCCTCGCCGGCGAGATGATCGGGTCGCTCGGGGTCACCGAGCCCGGCGGCGGCTCGGACGTCGCCGGCATCACCACCCGCGCGGTCCGCGACGGCGACGAGTACGTCGTCACCGGTGCGAAGACCTACATCACCAGCGGGATCCGGGCCGACTTCGTGACGACCGCGGTGCGCACCGGCGGGCCCGGGCACCAGGGCATCAGCCTGCTCGTCATCGACAAGGGCCTGCCCGGCTTCACCGTGAGCTCCCCGCTGGACAAGATGGGCTGGCGCGCCAGCGACACCGCCGAGCTCTCCTTCGACGAGGTGCGGGTCCCTGCCCGGAACCTGGTCGGCGGCGAGGGCGACGGCTTCGTCCTGATCATGAAGCAGTTCCAGTCGGAGCGGCTCGCCCTCGCCACCCACGCGTGGGCCATGGCCCAGCGCTGCCTCGACCTCACCCGCGCCTGGGTCAAGGACCGGGAGACCTTCGGCCGGCCGCTGGCCAGCCGGCAGGTGGTCCGGCACAAGCTCGCCGAGATGGCGCGTCAGGTGTGGGTCGCGAAGACCACCACCAGGAGCGCGTACGACGCGTGGCTGGACACCGGGGACGCCGTGACCGAGGTGTCGATGGCCAAGAACACCGCGTGCGCGGCCTGCGACCACGTCGTGGACGAGGCGGTGCAGCTGTTCGGCGGGCTGGGGTACATGCGGGAGTCCGAGGTGGAGCGGCACTACCGCGACAGCCGGATCCTGCGCATCGGCGGCGGGACCGACGAGATCATGAACGAGGTCATCGCCAAGCGCATCGGGCTCTGACCCCGGGGTGTGAGCGCTCTCTCACCGCCCGGACCGCCTTTCGTGACTGCCTCGCAACCTCGGACGGCTTGGATGAGCCCCATGGACGACTTCGAGACCCCGTTCGACGACTTCCCCTTCCTCCAGGGCGTGGACCTCACCCTCTGGGTGCAGGTCCTGGTGTCCCTCGTGCTGCTCGCGCTGGTGGGCCTGCTGGCGGTCGGCCTCGTCGGCTGACCGCTTCCGGCGGCAGGGGTGGCACGGCCGGACGGCGACGGTGCGACAATCGTGGGACCGGCGCCCGGCCGGACCCAGCCCCGTCAGCCCGAGGAGATCACCCGAGCATGAGCGCTGCCGCTCCTGAGCAGCCCCAGGCCAGCCGCTCCCGCGCCAAGAAGGCGACCGCGGAGCAGGCCCCGGCTCCGGCGAAGAAGGCCGCGGCGAAGGCGGTGAAGGCCGCGCCGGCGAAGGCCCCGGCCAAGACGGCCCCCGCGAAGGCGGCGGCGAAGGCCCCGGCCAGGAAGGCCGCGGCCAAGGCGACCAAGGCCACCGCCGCGCCCGAGGCCGTCGCTGCCGTCGACGAGGCCGAGGAGCTGACCGACCTGGTGCTCGAGGGCGACGCCGCCGTCGAGGTGGTCGCCGACGAGCCGACCGCCGAGGAGCTCGCCGCCGAGGCGGAGGCCGAGGAGCAGGCCGAGATCGAGGCCGGCGCGACGCTGTCCGTCGACGTCCTGCGCCTGTACCTCAACCAGATCGGTCGCGTCCCGCTGCTCACCGCCGAGCAGGAGGTCGAGCTCGCCCGCGCGATGGAGGCCGGCCTGTTCGCCGCCGAGCGGCTCGCGCAGGGCGGCAAGCTCACCCCGCAGCTCAGGGCCGACCTCGAGTACATCGTCCGCGAGGGCGAGCGCGCCAAGCAGCACATGCTCGAGGCCAACCTGCGCCTCGTCGTGTCCGTCGCGAAGAAGTACGCCGGCCGCGGGATGGGTCTGACCGACCTCATCCAGGAGGGAAACCTCGGCCTCATCCGCGCGGTCGAGAAGTTCGACTACACCAAGGGCTTCAAGTTCTCGACCTACGCCACCTGGTGGATCCGGCAGGCGCTCACCCGCGCCATGGCCGACCAGGCCCGCACCATCCGCCTGCCCGTGCACATGGTCGAGCAGGTCAACAAGATCCGCCGCGTCGAGCGCGACCTCGTCGTGCAGCTCGGCCGCAAGCCGACGGCCGCCGAGATCGCCGTCGAGGTCGACCTCAGTCCCGAGCGCGTCGAGGAGATCCGCTCCTACAACAGGGATCCCGCCTCCCTCGACGCCCTCATCGGCGAGGACAGCGACGCGTCCCTGGGCGACTTCATCGAGGACGAGCACGCCGTCATGCCGGGTG
>DATJGA010000341.1:0-3554 GCA_035495395.1 Mycobacteriales bacterium
TACTACGTGCCGGTCATCGCGGCCGAGGTGCCGGTCAACGACAACATCATCTTCAACGTGTCGCCCACGATCGGCGACCACGTCGCCTGCGCCGACATCACGCTGGTGGCACAGCTCCTGCCCGGCGTGACGTCGCCGCCGACCTGCGCGCCGTACGACGTGCTGGACGCCCAGGGCGACCCGCTGTCGGCCGTGCCTGTCGGGGGCATCGTCCTGCCCTAGCCTCGGAGCCGTGACCACGCTCGCGGACGTGACGGCGGCGCTCGACGCGCTCTACCCGCCGGAGCTCGCCGAGCCGTGGGACGCGGTCGGCCTCGTCTGCGGCGACCCGTCCGCCCCGGTACGGCGGGTGCTGCTCGCGGTCGACCCGACCCCCGAGGTCGCGGCGGAGGCGGTGGCCGGCGGGTACGACCTGCTGCTGACCCACCACCCCCTCTACCTCGGCGGCACGACGACCGTCGCGGCCACCGACCCCAAGGGCCGGGTGGTGCAGGACCTGCTGCGGGCAGGGAACGCCCTGTTCGTGGCGCACACCAACGCCGACCGGGCCGCCGGAGGAGTGAGCGATGCGCTGGCCGCGCTGTTCGACCTGCGCGGCACGTCGCCGCTCGAGCCGGCGCCGCAGCAGCTCGACAAGCTGGTCGTCTTCGTCCCGGTGGCCGACGCCGAGAAGGTGCGCGAGGCGGTCTGCGACGCCGGGGCCGGCCGCATCGGTGACTACGACGGGTGCACCTGGTCGACGACCGGCGAGGGCACCTTCCGGCCGCTCCCCGGGGCGCAGCCCGCCGTCGGTCAGGTCGGCCGGCTCGAGCGGGTCCCGGAGGTGCGGCTGGAGACCGTCGTGCCGCGCGCTGGCCGCCGTACCGTGCTCGCGGCCCTGCACGCCGCGCACCCGTACGAGACCCCGGCGTACGACGTGATCGAGCTGGCGGACCTGCCGGGCTCCGTGGGGCTGGGCCGGGTCGGTGACCTGCCCGAGCCGATGACGCTGGGGGAGCTCGTCGACCGGGCGGCGCAGGTGCTGCCGGCGACGGCCTGGGGCGTGCGCGGCGCCGGCGACCCGTCGTCGGTCGTCTCCCGGCTCGCGGTCTGCGGAGGCTCGGGCGGCGACGCGATCGGGTCGGCGGCAGCGAGCGGCGCGCAGGCGTACCTCACCTCCGACCTCAAGCACCACCGGGTGTCCGAGCGGCCGGCGGGGCTGGCGCTCGTCGACGCCGCGCACTGGGCGACCGAGCAGCCGTGGCTGGCGACGGCCGCCGAGGCGCTGACTAGGGTCGTGGGGGTGGAGGCGACAGTCTCCGAGCTCCGCACCGATCCCTGGACCACTGCCACGAGGAGCCCGCACGCGTGAAGGCCGACCCGTTCGTCCAGCTCCGACTGCTCGACCTGCAGGCCCTGGACAGCGCGCTGGACCGCCTGACGCACAAGCGCAAGACCCTCCCGCAGATCGTGGAGATCGCGAAGCTGGACGGGCTGCTCGACACGCTGCGCGGCGACGTGGTCCTCGCCGAGACGGCGGTCGGCGACCTGCAGCACGACCTCGACAAGGCCGAGGCCGACATCGAGCAGGTGCGCGCGCGCAAGGACCGCGACGAGAAGCACCTCAACTCCGGCGCCGTGACGCAGCCGAAGCAGCTCGAGGAGCTGCAGCACGAGGTCGCGACCCTCACCAAGCGGCAGTCCGACCTCGAGGACGCCGAGCTCGAGGTCATGGAGCGGATGGAGGAGGCCCAGGCGCGCCTCGCCGAGCTCGTCGCGTCGCGCACCGAGCACGAGACCGCGCGCGGGCTGATGGTCGACGAGCGCGAGGCGGCGTTCCTCGAGATCGACGCCGAGGCCGAGTCGACGACGAAGGAGCGGGCGGCCGTCGCGGCCGAGATCCCGGCCGACCTGCTCGCGCTGTACGAGAAGGTGCGCGCCTCCGAGGGCGGGATCGGCGCTGCCGCGATCGCCCGTGGCCGCTGCGAGGGCTGCCACCTCGACCTGATGAACAACGAGAAGGCGGAGTTCCGCGCGGCGCCGACCGACGAGGTGCTCCGGCACGACAGCTGCCGCCGGATCGTCGTGCGCACCGCCGAGAGCGGGTTGTAGGTGCGGGTCGTCGTCGAGGCGGACGGCGGGTCCCGCGGGAACCCCGGCCCGGCGGGGTACGGCGCGGTCGTGCTCTCCCCGTCCGGCGAGGTGCTCGCCGAGCGCGCCGCCGGCCTGGGTACGGCGACGAACAACGTCGCGGAGTACCAGGGCCTCATCGCCGGCCTGTCCGCCGCCCTCGACCTGGGTGCCACCGAGGTCGACGTGCGGATGGACTCCAAGCTCGTCGTCGAGCAGATGAAGGGCACCTGGAAGGTCAAGCACGCCGGGCTGCAGCCGCTGGCGCTGGAGGCGCAGTCGCTGCGTCAGCGGTTCGCGCGCGTGAGCTTCTCGTGGATCCCGCGGGAGCAGAACAAGCACGCGGACCGGCTCGCGAACGAGGCGATGGACGCCGCCTCGAAGGGCCTCGTCTGGCGGGTGGGGGGCGACACCGGCCCGGCCGACGCCGCCGACGCCTGGCTCGCCACGGCCGAGGCGGCGCCGCCGGAGCCCAAGGCGCCGAACCGGCTCGCCGGGTGGCAGGACTCGCCCGCACCGCCGACGACGACGCTGCTGCTGCGGCACGGGCAGACGGCGCTGTCGGTCGACAAGCGGTTCTCGGGCGTCGGCGACCCCGAGCTCACCCCGCTCGGTCTCGCGCAGGCGGAGGCTGCCGCCGCGCGGCTGCGGCACTCCGCCGCGACGGCCGTCGTCAGCTCTCCGCTGCTGCGCGCGCGGCAGACCGCCGCCGCCGTCGCCGCGTCGCTGGGCGTCGAGGTCGAGGTCGAGGAGGGCCTGCGGGAGACCGACTTCGGCGACTGGGAGGGCTACACCTTCGCCGAGGTCCGCAAGCAGTGGCCGGCCGAGCTCGACGCCTGGCTCGCCTCGACAGCCGTGGCTCCGCCGTACGGTGAGAGCTTCGACGACACGGCGGTGCGGGTGCGGCAGGCGCGCGACCGGGTCCTTCACCGGTACGCCGGGCAGACGGTCGTGGTCGTCAGCCACGTGACCCCGATCAAGACGCTGCTGCGGTTCGCGCTGGAGGCGCCGGCGACGGCGCTGTACCGGATCCACCTGGACCTGGCCTGCCTGTCGGAGGTGCACTGGTTCGCCGACGGGCCGGCCGTGGTGCGCTCCCTGAACGACACCCACCACCTGGACGCTGTCACGCCAGGGGAGTAGCGCCGTACGCTGGTGGTGGACGAGTCGGGCGGACGGTCGCGGCACCCTCCAGGTGTCGAGGAAAGTCCGGGCTCCACAGGGCAGGGTGGTCGCTAACGGCGACCCGGGGTGACCCGCGGGACAGTGCCACAGAGAACAGTCCGCCTCCTCTCGGGGAGGTCAGGGTGAAACGGTGGGGTAAGAGCCCACCAGCGGCCGGGGTGACCCGGTCGGCTCGGCAAACCCCACCTGGAGCAAGGTCGAAAGGGAGGCCCTCGGGTCTCCTGCGCAGGCGTTCGAGGGCGGCCCGCCCGAGCTTCCGG
>DATJGA010000342.1:0-2723 GCA_035495395.1 Mycobacteriales bacterium
ACGCCGTTGCGCACGGCCGACGGCCGCATCGTCAGCGCGGCGGAGAACGTCGACCCGCGGAAGCCGATGAAGGGCAGCGCGGCCGGGTTCGCCGCCAGGTACGCCGGGTCCGCCCCCGGCACGCCGAGGTCGGTCCAGGTGCGCGACGCCGGGTCGTACGAGGCGGCCGACTCCCAGAGCGCCTCGTCGTACGACTGCCCGGCGGGGTTGAAGTCCTGGCCGGCGGCGTCGTAGTAGACGTGCCCGTTCGGCAGCAGGTGCAGCCGCGGGAACA
Source organism: Mycobacteriales bacterium (assembly GCA_035495395.1). Taxonomy (GTDB): domain Bacteria; phylum Actinomycetota; class Actinomycetes; order Mycobacteriales; family SCTD01; genus RYN-111. The sequence goes on from DATJGA010000342.1 coordinate 275, forward strand.
GCGGCAGCGAGCGGTCCGCCGACGACGGGTTGACGGCCCACGAGGACCCGCTGCTGCCGAAGCTGAGGGTCTCCGTCTGCTTCACGTTCGTGCCCGACTCGGTCGGGCGCGTCGGGTAGCCGGGCTTGATGAGCTTCGAGACGCCGCTCGCGACGAGCAGCCGGCCGTCGGCGAGGGTGACCAGGCTCGGGTACCAGCGGCCGTAGTGCATCGCCGGTCCCTGCCGCCAGGTCTGCGACGAGGCGTCGAACCACCGGGTGTTCTTCAGGCCCTCGAGCTCGATGACGCCCTTGTCGACGACCGGCACGTACGGCTCGGTGTAGTAGTCGGTGCCGCCGGCGTCGAAGACGTCGCCGTTGGCGAGCAGCACCTGGTCGGAGCAGAACATGCTGCCGTTGTCGTAGGCGTAGTGCTGCGCCGACAGCGGCCCGAGCGGCAGGTCGTCCGGGTGGTTCGTGTTGTGCGCGCCGCCGTCCTGGTTCCCCGGCTTCGCGTACGACGGGGTGCCGGTGAGGGTGAGCACCCTGCTCTCGTCGTTGACGAGGTACTCCGCGCCGTCGGTCACACCCGCGTTCGTCGTGCCGGTGAGCCGCTCCTCGCCCTCGAGGGCGTTCCAGAACAGCACCTTGCCGGAGGGCAGCTGCACCATGCTCGCGCCGGCCGGCAGGCAGTCGTACGCGGCGGCGTTGCCCGCCGGCGCACCGGTGCGCGCGGGACCCGTGACGCAGCCGTTGGCGTCGGTGGCGCTGCCGGCGTACCGGCCGCCGCTGAAGGTGTTCGTCGCCGCGTCGTAGTGCGCCCCGTCCTCGCGGAACGGCGTGAGGTAGCGGCCCTCCGACGGCGTCGCGGCGGTGGCGGTGGTGCCCAGCAGCAGCGGCACGGAGCCCGCGGCGAGGACGAGGAGCGGAGCGAGCCGGCGCATTCGGAACCTCCTGGCGCACGCGGGCGTTACGTCCGCATTGTCCCTCTGTCACCCGCCTTTCGCACGCCAGGTCGTCGCCGGATCACCAGGACCGCCCCCAGACCGCCCAGGAGGGCCGCAACCACGCCGAGCAGGAGCCACCCCCGGTGCCGCACGCCGGACGGCTGGGCGGGCCGCAAGGCGCGCAGCGCGTCGGCCCGCGGCACCCACGTCACCGTGCCGCTGACCTCCGTGCGGGCGCCGTCGAGCAGCACCGGCACCGCCCAGCGCTGCACGACGGAGGTGCGTCCCACGACGTCCTCCGGGGGGACGTCCCGCGGGTAGCGCAGCCGCGGGTCGAGCCAGCTGTACGACGGGGCGCGGGCCACGACGACCCAGCCGGCGCCGCTCACCTCGCGGCCCCGGGCCCGCTGGTCGGCCCGCCAGCTCGGGCTGGCGACCCGGGCCCGGACGGTGCCGCCGGCGAAGGACAGGAACGGCTGCCCGTCGGTCCCCAGGACGACGGCGGTGCGGCCGGCGGGGACCCGGAGGAACAGGCCCGGGAGCTCCCCCTGAAGGGGCGTCGCGGTGAGGCCGGCCGGCACCCGGCTGGTGGCGACGACCAGGCCCCCGCGCACCGGTTCGAGCAGCACCTGGCCGGTCGCCGTGACCGGCGACCCGCCGTACCGGAGGGGGACGGACCACGACGTGAGGACGCGCCGCCGGCCGGCGGCGCGCAGCTCGCTGCTCACCGTCACCGGCGGTCGCACCCGCGGGTCGAACTCGGACCACGTGCCGGTCGTCGCGACGGTGCGCCAGCGGGCCGGCGCCCCCGTGCGCGCGAACGCGGGCAGGTCGGGAGCTCCCTCGGGGAGCGCGGTGAGGTACCAGTCGGGGTGGGCCACGTCGGCCTCGACCAGCCCGCGGCGCAGCCGGAGGAACGGCGCGCCGTCCCGCCCCAGCACCTCCAGCGGGACGTCCGTGGTGTTGCTGAGGACGAGCTCGTCGACGACGCTCGGCTGCAGGGTGACGCTCACCCCGGCGGGCAGCGCCGGCCGGACCTCGTCGAGCACCGAGCGCAGCGCGGGGTCCCGGTAGGAGTGCGCCTCCGCCGTACCCGGGAGGAGCAGCACCGCGAGAAGCAGCAGGAAGGCGCGGCGCACCGGACTAGCCTCGCAGCCTGTGGGGGCTCACGTCAGCGACACTGGAGGCGTGACGTCCGTGGACGCGCCCGCCGGGCGCCGCAGCCCGGCCGCCCGTGCCGCAGCGACCGCGGCCGAGGCGGCCCGCCCGCAGCCGCGCGGGCTGGTCCGCAAGACGGTGCGGCTGTTCCTCGACGTCTGGCGCAAGAGCGACCGCGACCGCATCCTCGGGCTCGCCGCCGAGAACGCCTTCATGGGCGTCCTGACGCTGTTCCCGACGCTCATCGTGTTCGCGGCCCTCATGGGCCAGCTGTCGTCGTTCATCGGCGCGGACAACGCCCAGGAGGTCAAGCAGTCCATCAGCGACTTCCTGCTCCGGGTGCTGACCAGCTCGGCCGAGGACGTC
>DATJGA010000343.1:0-2072 GCA_035495395.1 Mycobacteriales bacterium
CCGCGAGGTCGGGAGCGCGCGGCTCGTCGAACAGCGAGTGCAGCCGCTCCGCCGCGAAGGGGTAGCCGTCCTCGCAGAACAGGTCCTGGTCGGCGACCGGGTCGACGCCGGCGAGCACGACCCGCTCGTTCGTGCGGGAGAGCGTCGCGTGGCCGCGGTGGGCGGCGACGTGCACGAGCTCGCCCTCCTTCCACGCGACGAGGTCGACGAGGTAGGCCAGCGCGGAGGAGGTGAGGACCTCCAGGGCCCGGCGCCGCAGGTCGCCGCGGTCACCGGGGCCGACGTAGGCGTCGTACGAGCGGTCGGGGAGCGGCACGGCCCTCACCCTACGAACCCCGTTGCGTCCGCTCGCGTAGGTGGCGAGCTTGTCCCCTTCGGCGGACGCAAGGAGAAGGCGCAGCGCCCCGGCTCCGAGGAAGGGAGCCGGGGCGCTGCAGGTGAGGCCGGACTAGCGGATGACGATCCGCTGCCAGCGGCGGACGGTGACCAGGCGGTGGGCCTTGTTCTCGGCCTCCGCCCTGAGTTGTCGTTCGCGCACCAGGACGCGAGCGTTCTGTTCCACGAGTGGCGTGAGCATGGTGAGTGATCTCCTCAGTACGTAGGTGGGGAGCGAGGTCGCCATCAGGCAGCGACCTCGTCCTTGCGGGGGCGGCCACGGGGCCGCTTGCGGGGCACGACGACGCCGGACAGCACCAGCTGTCCGCCCCAGACGCCCCACGGCTCGCGGCGCTCGAGAGCGCCGGCGAGGCACGCGGCCTGGCGCGGGCAGCCGAGGCACAGGGCCTTGGCGGTCTCGACGTCGGCGGGCGACTCGGCGAACCACAGGTCAGGGTCGACCGTGTGGCACGGCAGGGGCGCCGGGACGGGAGCTGGGCTCTCGTCGACGTCAGTGCTGACTGCAGTCAGGACGGACACCGGTGTTGTCACCTCCTCGTTCGTGGGGCCGGTAGGCCCCTGGGTCGTGCAGTGCGGGTGTGGGCGGGCGGTGCGGCAAACAGAAAGGCCGCGGATCCCTTGTCGGGTTCCGCGGCCTCGAAGTCGGCGCTCTGGTTGGGTTTCAGAGTCGTCGTCCTCGAGGGAGAACCCGGTGGTCGGCCTTGCGGTCGACGGCGTTCGGCGTGAGGGCAGCAGCAGCGGCGGCGGACACAGTGGTCCCCTGCACGGCCGGGATCGGCGAGCTGCCGAAGCGCTCCATCGCGGCCTGCAGCGCGCAGACGGCAGCACCCATGGAGAGAACGCCATAGGTGAGAGTCATGGTCGTCTCCACCTGGCACCTCCTCCGGTCGTCGGCCGCTCCCCAGGAGTCAGCCGTTGCTGTCGTCGCGCTGGCGAGAGTACGGGGGCACCCCGGGCGGGGGCAACGCATTTACCGGAACGTGACCGAGAACTTCCGGCCAACCGCCCGTCGTACGACGGGATCTGCGGTGATGGGGTCAGTGCGCGGCGACGAGGGAGAGCACGTCGTCGCCGAACTTGTCCAGCTTCGCCTGGCCGATGCCGGGGATCTCGACGAGCGCCGAGACGCTGCCCGGCTTGCGCTCGGCGATGGCCTCGAGGGTGGCGTCGGTGAACACGCAGTACGCCGGCTGGCCCAGGTCCTTCGCGCGCGCCGCGCGCCAGCTGCGCAGCGCCTCGAACAGCTCCTCGTCGCGGTCGGCGGGGCAGCCGTCGCACCGGCCGCGCTTGCGCGCGGCGGCGGCGGTGAGGGTGGTGCCGCAGACCCGGCAGGTGACGGGCCCGAGCGGCGTGCGGCTGCGCGGCCGCCCGGCGGGGGTGGCCGTGGACACCACGGCCGTGCGCAGGCCGTCGAGGAAGCGGGACGGGACACGGGTCTGCCGCCCGCCGGGCGAGCGGGCCAGCGCCCACGACAGCGTGAGGTGCTCCCGGGCGCGGGTGATGCCGACGTACAGCAGCCGGCGCTCCTCCTCGACCTGCTGCGGGGTGTCCGCGTGCACCAGGGGCAGCGTGCCGTCGACGAGCCCGACGAGGAACACCGCGTCCCACTCGAGGCCCTTCGCGGCGTGCAGCGACGCGAGCGTGACGCCCTCGACCGTCGGGGCGTGCTGGTTGCT
>DATJGA010000344.1:0-5909 GCA_035495395.1 Mycobacteriales bacterium
ACCCCGCTCGCGCCCCCCGGCCCCGCTGCTGAGCTAGCGGACGGGGGCGTCCTGGCGGCGCAGCACCCGCAGCGACCCGGTGACGGAGACCTGCTCGAAGGCGCCGGTGTCGATCGCCCGGCGGACCACGTTCCACGGCGGACGGCCGCCGTCCTCGGGGTTCTCGAAGACGTCGTGCACCGCCAGCAGCTCGCCGACCACGACGTGCGGGGCGAAGGCGGCGTAGTCGTGCTGCGCGACCTCCTCGGTGTGGTTGCCGTCGAGGAACAGGAACGTCAGGGGCGAGCTCCACCAGCGGCCCACCTGCTGCGTGGTCCCGACGATCGCCGTCACCACGTCGTCGAGGCCGGCGTCCCAGAGGGTGCGGCGCAGCGACGGGAGGGTCTCGAGCCGGCCGGTGTGCGGGTCGACCAGCGACGCGTCGTGCCACTCCCAGCCGGGCTGGTTCTCCTCGGATCCCCGGTGGTGGTCGAGCGTGGCGAGCTGGGCACCGACGGCGCGGGCCGCGGCTCCCAGGTGCACGGTGGACTTGCCGCAGTACGTGCCCACCTCGAGCCAGAGCCCGGGAGCGGCGCTGAGCGCAGCGGTGTGCAGCGCCGCGGCCTCGTCGGCCGGCAGGAAGCCCTTGGTCGCGTCGGCCACGGCGAGCAGGTCGGGGGTCACGGAGGTCCTCGGCGGTAGGGTGCAGGTGTCGGAGGGGAGTATCCCCGTCGCACCCGGCTCGTCAGCACGAGGCCCTCGTCGGGCCTCCGGTCCGGGTGGCCACCCTGGTGGTGGGAGAGACCTCCGGTCGGGCCACCGTGCCCGGACCGGAGGACACCTTGCACGTCACCACCACCACCTGGCTCGTCACCATCGCGGGCCTGCTGCTGCTCATGGGCTTCGACCAGTGGGTCGCGCACCGCAAGGGCGAGCACGAGTTCACGCACGGCGAGGCGCTGCGCTGGGTCGGGCTCTACGTCGCCCTGGCGGTGGCGTTCGGCACCGGCCTCTGGGCCGCGGAGGGCAGCCGGTACGGCGCCGAGTTCTTCGCCGGCTACCTCACCGAGTACAGCCTCTCGGTCGACAACCTCTTCGTGTTCGTGATCATCATGAGCAGCTTCGCCGTACCGCGGGCCTTCCAGCACAAGGTGCTGCTCGTCGGCATCGCGCTCGCCCTGGTGCTGCGCGGCATCTTCATCGCCGCCGGCGCGGCCGCGATCGAGCGCTTCGTCTGGGTGTTCTTCCTGTTCGGCGCGTTCCTCGTCTACACCGCGGTGAAGCTCGCGACGGGGCACGAGGAGCAGGAGGAGGGCTCACCCGACAGCTGGGCGGTCCGGCTGATGGAGCGTCTGCTGCCGACCACCCGCGAGTACGACGGGGAGCGGGTCGTGACGAAGGTGGACGGCCGCCGGGTCTTCACCCCGATGCTCCTCGTGATGGTCGCGATCGGGTCCACCGACGTGCTCTTCGCGCTGGACTCGATCCCGGCGATCTTCGGCCTCACCGAGCAGGCGTACATCGTGTTCACCGCCAACGCCTTCGCCCTCATGGGGCTGCGGCAGCTGTACTTCCTGCTCGACGGGCTGCTCGACCGCCTGGTGCACCTGTCGTACGGCCTGGCGGTCATCCTCGGGTTCATCGGGGTGAAGCTCGTGCTGCACGCGCTGCACGACTACGACGTGTCCTGGGCGCCCGACATCGGCATCGTGCCGTCGCTCGGCGTCATCATCGGCACCCTGGCGGTCGTCACCGCGACGTCGCTGCGCAGCACCCGGCGCTAGTGCTGCATCGCCGCCATGTTGCGCATGATCGCGGCCTCGGTGACGGCCAGCTCCTCGGTCGGGCTGAACATGACGACCTCGGTGTCGGCGCTCACGGCGTTCGTGTGGTCGGCCGGCACGTAGAAGGCGTCACCGGTCTCGAAGACCTCGACGTGGTCGTCGTACCCGAAGCTGATGCTGCCCCGGAGGACGTAGCCCCAGTGCGGGCACTGGCACCGGTCGTTCACCAGCCCCTTGAGCATGGGCGCGCCGTCGAGGTCGATCTTGAACGTGGTGAAGCTCGCGGTGTACCCGCCGAGGTCGGCGGAGGTCTCGGCGACCGGTCCGTAGTCCTTGAGCTCCTCGGTGGCGCGGTTGGTCCTGGGCATCTCGTCAGCTCCTTCGATCGGGTGGTGAGCCGACCGTAGGAACGGGCTGCGCAGCGCGCATGGGGAGTTCACCCCAGGGAGGCGCCTACATGCGGTCCACGACGTCGAGGTTGATGAAGGTGGGCTCGCCGTCGACGAGCTTGGCCATCGCCGCTGCGAACTCCTGGGTCGCCGGGTTGTTGGAGTTCTCCATCGCCTTCTCGTACGACTCGAACTCGGCGACGGTGATGTAGTGGTTCGGCCGGTCCCGGTCCTTGGTGATCGTCACGTTGACGGCCCCGGCCGGACCGCCCTGGCCGCCGGCCCGCAGCTTCTGCGCGAGCTCCTCGATCTCGTCGAAGCGCGAGGTCGTGTAGTCGATGATCTGGACGAAGCCGGCCATGAGTCCTCCAAGGAGTGGTGATCGCCCCACCCTCTGCCCGCGGCGACCGGCGAACTGTCGGCTGGCCGACACTCACCAGCCGCGGGCGCGCCACTCCTCGAGCGAGCCGCGCTCGGTGCCGAGGGTGGTGTCCGCCCCGTGGCCGGGGTAGACCCAGGTCGAGTCCGGGAAGGCGCCGAAGAGCTTGCGCTCCACGTCGTCGATGAGCGTGGCGAACCGCTTGGGGTCCTGCTCGGTGTTCCCGACGCCCCCCGGGAAGAGCGAGTCGCCGGTGAACAGGTGCCCGCCGTCCGGGGCGTAGTGCAGCGCCACCGAGCCGGGGGTGTGCCCGACGAGCGTGATCGCGGTCAGCTCGCAGCCGCCGACCTGGACGACGTCCCCGTCCTCGAGGAACCGGTCGACCGCCACGGGCAGGTCGCCGGCGTCCGCGCGGGTCGCGAGCACCGGGGCGCCGGTGGCCTTCACCACGTCCACCAGGGCCTGCCAGTGGTCCCAGTGGCCGTGCGTCTCCACCACGCCCACCAGGTTGTCGTCACCCAGGAGTGACAGCAGCACCTCGGGATCACCGGCCGCGTCCACGAGCAGCACGTCCCCGTGGGAAGCAAGCAGGTAGCAGTTGTTGTTGAACGGGTTCGTGGCGACCTTGGTGATCGTCAGCTCGGGCAGCTCGCGGACGTCCGCCGTACCGCCCACCACGACGTCACCGGTGTACACGAGCGTCCTCCTGGGGCCAGACGGAACTGTCAGTGCCCGACGTTAGCCTGGGACGTCATCTCTGCCCGCACTCAAGATCGGAAGTCATGGCCGACCGCCTGGTCGTGCGCGGCGCGCGCGAGCACAACCTCAAGGACGTCTCCCTCGACCTGCCCCGGGACGCCCTGATCGTCTTCACCGGCCTGTCCGGCAGCGGCAAGTCCAGCCTGGCCTTCGACACGATCTTCGCCGAGGGCCAGCGCCGGTACGTCGAGTCGCTGAGCGCCTACGCCCGGCAGTTCCTCGGCCAGATGGACAAGCCGGACGTCGACTTCATCGAGGGCCTCAGCCCGGCGGTGTCGATCGACCAGAAGTCGACCAACCGCAACCCCCGGTCGACCGTCGGCACGATCACCGAGGTCTACGACTACCTGCGCCTGCTCTTCGCCCGCGCCGGCGTCCCGCACTGCCCCAAGTGCGGCCGGGTCATCGCCCGCCAGCAGCCCAGCCAGATCGTCGACCGCGTCCTCGAGCTCGAGGAGGGCAAGCGGTTCCAGGTGCTCGCCCCGGTCATCCGCGAGCGCAAGGGCGAGTACGTCGACCTGTTCGCCGACCTGCAGACCAAGGGGTACAGCCGGGTCCGGGTCGACGGCGTCGTGCACCAGCTCACCGAGGTGCCCAAGCTCAAGAAGCAGGAGAAGCACACCATCGAGGTGGTCGTCGACCGCCTCACCGTGAAGGAGAGCGCCAAGCGCCGGCTCACCGACTCGGTGGAGACGGCGCTGAAGCTCGGCAACGGCCTGGTCACCCTCGAGTTCGTCGACCACCCCGAGGACGACCCGCACCGCGAGCGCACCTTCTCCGAGCACCTCGCCTGCCTGTACGACGACCTCAGCTTCGAGGAGATGGAGCCCCGGTCGTTCTCCTTCAACAGCCCGTTCGGCGCCTGCGTGACGTGCCACGGCCTCGGCACCCGCAAGGAGGTCGACCCGGAGCTCGTCGTCCCCGACCCCGAGAAGAGCCTCGGCGAGGGGGCGCTGCAGCCGTGGTCCAGCGGCCACAACGTCGAGTACTTCGGCCGGCTGCTCGGCGCGCTCGGCGACGCGATGGGCTTCACGCTCAAGACCCCCTGGCACAAGCTCAAGCCGGCCCAGCAGCAGGCGGTCCTCTACGGCCACGAGACCGAGGTGCACGTCCGGTACGAGAACCGGTACGGCCGCAAGCGCAGCTACTACACGGCGTACGAGGGGGTCATCCCGTTCCTCGAGCGCCGGCACGTCGAGGCGGAGAGCGACGTGAGCCGCGAGCGGTACGAGGGGTACATGCGCGACGTGCCGTGCCCGGCGTGCAACGGCGCCCGGCTCAAGCCCGAGGTGCTCGCGGTGACCCTCGGCGACCTGAGCATCGCCGACGTCGCCGCGATGTCGATCGCGGACTGCGCGGCGTTCCTGCGCGGCCTCGAGCTCGACGACCGGCAGCGGATGATCGCCGAGCGGGTGCTCAAGGAGGTCAACGCCCGGCTGGGCTTCCTGCTCGACGTCGGCCTCGACTACCTCTCGCTCGACCGCGCGGCGGCGACGCTCGCGGGCGGCGAGGCGCAGCGCATCCGGCTGGCCACCCAGATCGGGTCCGGTCTCGTGGGCGTCCTCTACGTCCTCGACGAGCCGAGCATCGGGCTGCACCAGCGCGACAACCGGCGGCTCATCGAGACGCTGGTGCGGCTGCGCGACCTCGGCAACACCCTGATCGTCGTCGAGCACGACGAGGACACCATCCACACCGCCGACTGGGTCGTCGACATCGGCCCGGGGGCGGGGGAGCACGGCGGCCAGGTCGTCGTGAGCGGCACGGTCAAGGACCTGCTGGCGAGCAAGGACTCGATCACCGGCGCGTACCTCAGCGGGCGCCGCCAGATCGAGGTCCCGGGCATCCGGCGGCCGCGCGACCCCAAGCGCAAGGTCACCATCGTCGGCGCGCGTGAGCACAACCTGCAGGACGTCACCGTCGACATCCCGCTCGGCCAGCTCGTCGCCATCACCGGGGTGAGCGGCTCCGGCAAGAGCACGCTCATCAACGACATCTTCGCCGCGGTCCTCGTCAACCACCTCAACGGCGCGCGCGAGGTCCCCGGCCGGCACACCCGGGTCATGGGGCTGGACCAGCTCGACAAGGTGGTCCGGGTCGACCAGAGCCCGATCGGCCGCACCCCGCGGTCCAACCCGGCGACCTACACCGGCGTCTTCGACCACATGCGCAAGCTGTTCGCCGAGACGACCGAGGCGAAGGTGCGGGGGTACCTGCCCGGCCGGTTCTCCTTCAACGTCAAGGGCGGCCGCTGCGAGAACTGCGCCGGCGACGGCACGATCAAGATCGAGATGAACTTCCTGCCGGACGTCTACGTGCCCTGCGAGGTCTGCCACGGCGCCCGGTACAACCGGGAGACGCTCGAGGTGCACTTCAAGGGCAAGACGATCGCGGAGATCCTCGACATGCCTATCGAGGAGGCCGCCGAGTTCTTCGAGGCGGTGCCCGCCATCAGCCGGCACCTCAAGACGCTCGTCGACGTCGGCCTCGGCTACGTCCGGCTCGGCCAGCCGGCGCCGACGCTCTCCGGCGGCGAGGCGCAGCGCGTGAAGCTCGCGGCCGAGATGGCGAAGCGGCAGCGCGGCAGCATCGTCTACCTGCTCGACGAACCGACGACGG
>DATJGA010000345.1:0-5667 GCA_035495395.1 Mycobacteriales bacterium
CGTACGCCTGCGTCTCGGGGTACGGCGGGACGCCGCCGTGCCTGCGCACCGCGGTGGGGCCGGCGTTGTAGGCGGCGAGGGCGAGGTCGGCGCGGCCGCCGAAGCGGTCGAGCTGGGTGCGCAGGTAGCGCGCGCCGCCCGTGAGAGCCTGCTCCGGGTCGAGGGGGTCGACGCCGAGGCCCGCCGCGGTCGCGGGCATGAGCTGCATGAGGCCGAGCGCCCCGGCGCCGGACCGCGCCTGGGCGCGGAAGCCGGACTCGGTCCAGGCCACCGACGACAGCAGCGCGGGGTCGACGCCCTCGGCCGCGGCGGCGCGCGCGATGGCGCCGGCGTACGGCCGGGCGGCGGCCGGGAGCGCGGTGGCCCAGTCACCCACAGGTGCGGAGGCGATCCGGCGGATCGAGGTCGCGGTGCTCAGGTCGACCTTCTCGAGCCGCACCTGGGCACCGGTGTGCGGCGCGACGACCCACGTCCCGTTGCCGGCGTAGATGCCGATGTGGTCGACCGGCCCGGCCTTGTCGAAGTAGACGAGGTCACCGGGTCGGGCGTCGGCGGGGCTGACCGCCGTACCCGTCCTGCCCTGCTCGGCGGCGGTGCGCGGCAGGTCGACGCCGAGCTGCTTGTAGCTCCACTGCACGAGGCCGGAGCAGTCGAAGCCACCAGGGGCGGACCCGCCGAACACGTACGGCGTGCCGAGCTGGCTCTCGGCGACGCCGACCACGTCGGAGGCCGGCGCGGAGGTGGTCGTGGCGACGGGGGTCGCGGCGCGCAGCGCGGACGCGAACGCGGTGGGCGGCACCGGGACCGGCGGGGCGAGCGCCTGCAGCCGCGCGGCGATCTCGGCGGTGCGGGCCTGCACCTCGGCGACGCTCATCGGCGCGCCGCCCGGGACGCGGCGAGCTCGTCGGCGAGCTGCTGCTCGCGGCGCTCGCGCTCGGCCGCGGCCTCCTCGCGCTGGCGCTCGGCCAGCTCGGACAGCAGCCGGTGACGGAGCCGGGCAGCGGTCCACTCGCCGACGGCGGCGCGCTGCTGCGCCGCGGCCTCGACGTCGGCCTGCTCGGCGTGCCGGGTCGCGGCCGCCTCGGCCAGACCGGCACCGGCGCTGGCGGTGAGCGCCTCGCGCGTGCCCCCCTCGACCCGGCGGGCGCGCAGCACCTGCAGCTGCGTGACGTACGCCTGCTGCGCGGCGCGGCTGGCGACGAGCGCCCGCGCGGCGTGCCCGCGGGCGGCTGCCTCCTGCAGCTCGGCGACGCGGACCAGCGTGGTCAGCCGGCTCTGGCGGCGGGTCACGACAGCACCTGCGACAGCCGCTCCCACGAGCGCTCGGCGTCGGCGACCTCGTCGACCGGCTGGCGCAGGAACGAGGAGATGAGCTCCTTGCGGGCCAGCGCCTCGTCGACGTCGGGGTCGCTGCCGGGTGCGTACGCGCCGATCTCGACGAGGTCCTTGGCCTCCTCGCCGGCGGCCATCAACCGGCGCAGCCGGTTGGCCAGCGCCAATCGGGGGGCGGGCGTCACCTTCGACGCCAGCCGCGACACCGACTGCAGCACGTCGATGGTGGGGAAGTGCCCGGCGGTCGCCAGCCGGCGGGAGAGCACGACGTGACCGTCGAGGATGGACCGCGCGTGGTCGGCGACCGGGTCCTGCAGGTCGTCGCCCTCGACGAGCACGGTGTAGAGCGCGGTGATCGTCCCGGTCTCGGCGGGTCCGGCTCGCTCGAGGAGCCGCGGCAGCTCGGCGAACACCGACGGCGGGTACCCGCGGGTGGCCGGCGGCTCACCGGCGGCCAGGCCGATCTCGCGGCGGGCCATGGCGAAGCGGGTGAGCGAGTCCACCAGCAGCAGCACGTCCAGGCCCTGGTCGCGGAAGTGCTCGGCGATGCGGGTCGCGGTGAAGGCCGCGCGCAGCCGCATGAGCGGCGGCTCGTCGCTGGTCGCCACGACGCACACGACGTTCTCCCGGCCGGTCGCGCCGAGGTCGTCCTCGAGGAACTCGCGCACCTCCCGGCCGCGCTCGCCGACGAGGCCGACGACGACGACATCCGCCTTGGTGCCGCGGGCCATCATGCCGAGCAGCGTCGACTTGCCGACGCCCGAGCCGGCGAAGACGCCGACCCGCTGGCCGCGGCCGCACGGCGTCATGGTGTCGAGGGCGCGTACGCCGAGCGGCAGCGGCTCGAGGATCCGCTGGCGCTTCAGGGGGTGCGGCGCCGGCGCGTCGAGGCCGGTGAGCGCACCGGTGAGCGGCGGGCCGTCGTCGATGGGACGGCCCAGCGCGTCCAGCACCCGGCCCCGGAGGTCGTCGCCGACCCGCATGAGGAGCCCGCGCCCGCTCGGCTCGACCGACGCCCCCGGCGCGACGCCGTCGAGCTCGCCGTACGGCGCGAGCAGCAGCGCGTCCTCGTGCACCGCGACGACCTGGGCCGGCACCCGCCGCTCGGCGACGGCGATGGTGACGATGTCGCCGAGCGCGCCGCGCAGCCCCTTGCACTCCGCCTCCAGGCCGACCACCCGGCTGAGCCGGCCGGTCGCGCGCAGCGGTGACAGGGGGCGGAGCAGGTCCGCGACCGCGCTCACCCGCGGCTCCGAGACGGGTCGACCCCGAGGGCCTCCGCCGCGATGCGCAGCGCGGCCGCCACGGTGACCTCCGCGCTGCCGGCGCCGTTGTCGTACCGCGCGTCGCCCGGCTCGAGGGCCTGGTCGACGACCACGTCCACGTCGTGCCGGGCCGCCCACCCGCGTACGGCGGCCTCGTCGGCGGGGGAGACGGTGACGGTGCTGCGGCTGCTGGGCAGCAGCGCGTGCGCCGCCTCCTCCAGCCGCTGCAGCAGGCTGCGGCTGTCGTGGGCCAGCTCGTGGCGCAGCACCCACTGCGCGATGTCGATGGCTGCCGCGAGCACCGCCCGGCTGGTGACGTCGACCGTGGCGACGCGGGTCTGGGTCGCGACCGAGGCGAGGTGCTCCAGCGCCGCAGCAGCGCGCGGGGCCGCGCCGGCGCCCTCCCGCACGGCGGCAGCCCGCCCGTCGTCGAAGCCGGAGGCGTACGCCGCGGCCAGCGCGCCCTGGCGCTCCTGCTCCTCGGCCAGCTCGGCGACGACCCGGTCGTGCGCGCGCTGGTGCACGCCGTGCACCGCCTCGGCCTTGAGGACGCGGGTCACGCCTCCTCCTCCCGGGCCAGCACGACGGTGCCCTCGTCCTCGAGCTGCCGGGCGGCGGCGACGGCGGCGGCCCGGGCGGCGAGGACGTCCGCGGCGCGGACCGAGCCGAGCAGGTCGATCTCCTCGAGCAGGCTCTCCCGGGCCCGCTCGGAGAGGTTGCTCAGGACGGTGGCGACGGTGTCCTCGGGGAGGTTGCGCAGCGCCAGCGCGAGCTGCTTGCTGTCGATCGCGCGCAGCACGACCTGCAGGGTCTTCGGCTCGAGCAGGCAGAGGTCGTCGAAGGTGAACAGCCGGTCGCGCGTGGCGGCGGCGAGCTCGGGGTCCACCGCGGCGACGGCCTGCAGCAGCTCCTTGCTGGTCTCGCCCGGCGTCTTCGCGAGCAGACCGGCGAGCAGCTCCGGACCGTCGACGCGCCGCACGTCGGTCTGCAGCAGCTCGGCGACCCGGCCGCGCAGGGCCTCGTCGACGTGCCGGACCGTGTCCGGGTGCACTGCGCCGAGGGCGGCGATGCGCGTCGCCACCTGGCCCTGCACCTCTGGTGGGAGGCAGGTCAGCAGCCGCGCGGCGGTGCGGGGGGACAGGTGGGCCAGCGCCAGCGCGACGGCACCCGGTGCCTCCGAGCCGAGGGCCCGGCCCGCCGCGGCGGGGTCCGCCTGCTCCAGCCAGGAGAAGGGGATCGCGCTGTCGAGCTCCTCGCCGAGCGCGTGCCCGACCTCCGGCCCGAGCGCGCGCACCAGCAGCTCCTTGGCCATCCGCTTGCCGGGCGCGGGCAGCTGCGCCGGCGACTGGAGCGCGCGCACCAGGTCGACCAGCCGGTCACGGACCTCGGCCGGGTCGACGGGTCCGAGGGCGGCGACCTCCGCGGCGAGCAGCCGCGCCTGCTTCTCCCCGAGGCCGCGCAGCACCGCGGCGGCGCGCTCGGGCCCGAGGGCGACGAGCACCACGGCGGCCTCGCGCGGCCCGGGAGCCGTCGTCGTGGAGGCGCTCACCTGCCGGCGCCGGTGTTCTCGAGCCAGCCGCGGAGCAGGCCGGTGACCTCGTCCGGCCGGTCGTCGATGACGCCGAGCAGGTCCTCGGACGACGTGCGCTGCGCCGGGATCGCCACCTGGCTGCCCGACGGCAGCGCGGTGCGCCGGCCCGCCTCGACGGCCGCGGTGAGCTGCGCCTCGGGGACCTCGGTCGAGGTGCCGTTCTTCACCGTCCGCAGGAACCCGACGCCCACGAGGAGCAGCAGCAGCGCGCCGAGCGCCTTCGGCCCGTAGCTGGCGAGCATGTCGACCGGCCCGCCACCCGGCGTACCGGCCGCCTTGGCCGCCTTCGTGGTGCTCATGAGGAACGCCGGCGTGGTGACCGCGATGGTGTCGCCGCGCGCGGGGTCGAGGCCGACCGCGTTCGCGACCATCGACTGGATGTCCGCCGCCGGCGGCGCGTTCTTGGCGTTGCTGTCGACCGCGACCGCGACGGTGAGCCGCTTGACGCCGCCGGGTGCCAGCTCCTTGTGCGCGGTCGTCACCGAGACGCCGTTGGTCGTCGACGAGTCGGTCTTGTTGTAGCCGTTCGTCTTGGTCGTGGTGGTGCCCGTCGTCGTGGCGCTCTGGCCGGTCGCGTTGGTCGACGTGAGCGGCCCGCTCGGGCCCGTCGTGCCGGCGGTCGGGGCGTAGGTCTCCGTGGAGGAGGTCTGGTTGAGCACCACGGAGGACTTCGGGTCGTACGTCGTGCTGTCGACGGTCGTGCTGGCGGTGTCCATCTCCGCGCTGACGCGGACGACCGCGTGCCCGGGACCGAGCAGGGTGTCGAACATCGAGGTGACCTGCGCGGTCAGCGCGTCCTCGTAGCTGCGCCGCGCCCCCTCGGACTTCGCGCCGGTGGACGTCCCGCCGGTGAGCAGCGTGCCGCTGCCGTCGGTGATGCTCACGTCCTTGGGGGCGAGGTCGGGCACCGCGCTGGCGACGAGGTGGGTCATCGCGTCGACCGTCTCGTCGCTGAGCGTGCCGCTGCTCTGCACGAGCACCGAGGCGCGGGCGGGGTCCTGCTGGGTGCTGAACAGCCGGCGCTCGGGCAGGGCCAGGTGCACCTGCGCGCTGCGGACGCCGTCGATGCCCTGCAGCGAGCTCGCGAGGGTGGCCTCCAGCGCGCGCTGGTACGCGACCTGCTGCTGGAAGGACGAGGACGTCAGGCCCTGCTTGTCGAACGCGGCCCAGCCGTCCTGCGTCGTGCCGGCCGGCAGCCCGGCCGCGGCGACCGCGATGCGCTCCTTGTCGAGCACCGACTGCGGCACGAGGACCGTCGTACCGCCGCCGTCGAGCTTGTAGGCGACCCCGTCCGCCGACAGCTTCGCGGTGACCGCCGAGGCGTCCTTGGCGTCCAGACCGGCGAGCAGCACGCCGTACGTCGGGGCGCTCACCCAGCGGAGGAAGAAGACGGCACCCGTGATGCCGACGACGGTGAGCAGGCCGGCGATGACGAGCTGCGAGGGGGAGAAGGCCCGAGCGGCCCCGAGGGCGCGCGCC
>DATJGA010000346.1:0-7243 GCA_035495395.1 Mycobacteriales bacterium
CGAGTCCGGCCCTGCTGCGGTGGAGGGCTCCAGTGTCCGTGCTTGAGGTCAGCGACCTGTCGATCCGCTTCGGCGGCCTGCAGGCGCTCGCGGACCTGACCCTCCAGGTCAACGAGTTCGAGATCGTCGGGCTCATCGGCCCGAACGGCGCCGGCAAGACGACCGCCTTCAACTGCATCACCGGCTTCTACAAGCCCGACACCGGCACGGTGCTCTACCGCGGCCGTGACGTGACCCGGACGCCGCCGCACAAGAAGGCCGCGATGGGCTTCGGCCGCACGTTCCAGAACGTCGGCATGGTGAAGAGCTCCAGCGTCCTGGACAACCTCAAGACCGCGCAGCACGCGCGGGTCCGGTACGACGTCGCCTCCGGGCTGCTGGGTGGCGCGCGGGTGGCCGCGGAGGAGCGGGCGCTCGAGGCGAAGGCCGACGCCATCCTCGAGCTGCTGGGGCTGGAGGACGTCCGGCACGCGACCGTCGGCGGGCTGTCGTACGGCACGCTCAAGCTCCTGGAGCTCGGCTGCGCGCTGGCGACCGAGCCCGACGTACTGCTGCTCGACGAGCCCTCGTCAGGCATGGGCCCCGAGGAGTCGCACCAGCTCGGCGAGCGGCTGCTCGACCTGCGCAAGGCCTTCGGGCTGACGATGCTGCTCATCGAGCACCACGTGCCGCTGGTGCTCTCGGTCTGCGACCACGTGTACGTGCTCAACTTCGGCCGGCTGCTGGCCTCCGGGAAGCCCTCGGTCATCCAGACCCACCCCGAGGTCGTCGCGGCGTACCTCGGCGGCGAGGCCCCGGAGGCGCTCGCGTCCACCGAGGAGACCGCGGAGGACGAGGCCCTCGACGCGAGCCTGCACCACGCGGCGGCGCCCGCCCCGGCTCCTGCGAAGAAGGCTCCCGCCAGGAAGGCGCCGGCGAAGAAGAAGCCCGCGGCGAAGGTGTCGGGCACCTCGACGGCGAAGAAGACGGCACCGGCGAAGAAGGCCGCGCCCCGTCGCACGGGGAAGGGGGAGGGATGAGCCTGCTCGAGGTCGAGGACCTCCGCACCGGCTACGGCGCGCTCCCCGTGCTGCAGGGGATCTCGTTCTCCGTGGAGGAGGGCGAGACCGCCGTCATGTTCGGCCTCAACGGCGCGGGCAAGACAACGACGGTCAACGCGATCGCCGGGCTGCTGCCGGCCTGGTCCGGGCAGGTGCGGCTCGACGGCAAGGTCATCTCCGGGCTCGAGCCCCCGAAGGTCGTCTCCGCCGGCATCGGGCTCTCGCCCGAGGGCCGCCGCGTGTTCCCCGCCCTGTCGGTCCTCACCAACCTCAAGCTGGGCGCGTGGACCCGCAAGGGCGACGGCAAGCGCGCGACCGACGAGCGGATCCAGCGCGTGTTCGGGTACTTCCCGCGGCTCGAGGAGCGCAAGGACCAGCTCGCCGGGACGATGTCCGGCGGCGAGCAGCAGATGCTCGCGATCGGTCGCGCCCTCATGAGCAACCCGCGGGTGCTGCTCATCGACGAGGCCTCCCTCGGGCTGTCCCCGAAGCTGGCGCAGACGGTCTTCCAGGTCGTCAGCCAGATCAACGACGACGGCACCACGGTGGTCATCGTCGAGCAGAACGTCGGCGTCCTCCCGTACGCCGACCAGGCCCTCATCATGGAGAAGGGCACCCTCACGTACGACGGTCGCGGCGCGGAGCTCGAGCGCTCCGGCGACCTCAGGAAGACCTACCTCGGAGAGACAGGAACAGGCTCATGAACCGCTACTCACCCGGCAAGCTCGGTGGTCTGCTGGCGCTCGTCTTCGTCGGGCTCGGGCTGCTGTTCGTGGGCCTGGGCTACAACGGCATGGCCAGCAACCACAGGGTCGAGGCGCAGATGCCGTACCTGCTCTCCGGCGGCATCCTCGGCCTGTCCCTCGTCGTGTTCGGCACCGGCCTGATGGTCGTGAAGGCGGCGCGTGAGGACCGGCAGCGGCTCGAGGGCGTGCTGCTCCAGCTCGTCGAGGCCCAGCAGGACGGGACGCTCGCCGGCCGGGTGCCCAGCGACGTCGACGGCCTGTTCGCCGCCGGCACCACGAGCTACCACCGCCCCGGCTGCCGCCTCGTGGACGGGCGCGAGGAGGTCGGCTACGTCACGGCCGAGGAGGCCGCCGCGCGCCAGCTCACGCCGTGCCGGGTGTGCCAGCCCGAGACCGCGACGACGAACGTCACGATCCGCTAGGACGCCCGGCGCCGGCCACGGCGGGCCCGCAGGTAGTCGCTCACGACGTACTCGCCGAGGCGCACGGGGTCGGGCGCGAGGACCCGGCCCCCGTTGCGGCGGGCCAGGAGCTCGACGAAGTCCACGAGCCGGGGCTCGTCGTCGAGCATGAAGACGTTGATGGTGGCGCCGCGCCGGGTCAGCCGCTCCACCTCGGCGAGGGTGAGCTCGAGGGTCTCCGGCAGCGGCGGCCAGCAGAAGTCGGCGTACCCGTCGCGGGTCAGGTGCGCGGTCGGCTCGCCGTCGGTGACGACCATGACGACCGGCTCGGCGTTCGCGTGCTTGCCGAGGAACCGGCCGGCCAGCATGAGGGCGTGCTGCAGGTTGGTGCCCTGCACCCGCTGCGGCACCAGGCCGGCGAGCTCCTCGGGGCGCAGCACCTGCGCGTAGTCGCTGAAGCCGATCACCTGGATCGCGTCCTGCGGGAAGCGCGTGGTGACGAGGGCGTGCAGGGCGAGCGCGGTCTGCTTCGCCGGCGCCCAGGTGCCCCTGAGCTCCATGGAGAACGACAGGTCGACGAGCAGCGCCACCGCGGCCGTGGTGCGCCGCTCGGTCTCGACGACCTCCATGTCGTCGACGTGCAGCCGCACCGGTCCGGGGCCCGAGCGCAGCACGGCGTTGCGGACGGTGCGCACGACGTCGAGGGGCTGCTCGTCGCCGAACTGCCAGGCCCGGCTGGCGCCGGTGACGTCGCCGGCCGCACCGGCGTCGCGCACGTCGTGCCCGCCGCGCCCCTGCGCGTGCAGGTCGGCGAACACCCGGCGCAGCGCGGTGAGCCCCAGCCGGCGCACGGCGCGCGGCGACAGCTCGAGGCGGCCGTTGCCGTCGCGCACGAGGTAGCCCTGGGTCTGCAGCTCCCGCTCGAGCTGCTGCAGCGCGCGGACGTCGTCGACGGCCTGCCGGCCGAGCGCGCGCTGCACGGCGCCCTCGTCGATGTCGTCCAGGGACGCCCCGGGGTAGTCCTGCCCCAGCGCCGCCTCGAGGTCCTCGAGGTCGGCCAGCTCCTCGAGCGCCGTGGTCGCGTCGCCCATCCCCATGCCCTCGCGGCCCTCCATGCGCTGGCGGCCGTTCCACGGCAGGTCCGGCCGGGCGCTGCGCAGGGCGTCGGAGAGCTGGGCCATCTGCGCCTGCAGGTCGAGGTCCATCGCGTCGGCCATGAGGGCCTGCAGCTCCTCGCGCTGCTCGCGGCTGAGCGAGTCCATGAGCCGCTGGGCGGCCGCCGCCCGGCGCGCGAGGTCGTCGACCAGCTCGGCGAGGGTGCCCGGGCTCGAGGGGAAGAACTCGCCGTACTCGGCCATGAAGGCGTCGAAGTCCTCCTGGGTGTGCTCACCCCTGGCGTCGGCGGCGAGCATCGCGTTGAGGGCGGCGAGCATGTCCTTCACCCGCTGCATGTCCTCCGGGGTCGCGCCCTCGAGGGCCTGCTTCATCCCGCGGAACTGGCTGTCGAGCACCTCGCGGCGCAGCAGGTCCTGGATCTGCTCGTAGGCGGCGCGGGCCTCCTCCGAGCGCCAGGGGTACTCCTGCAGCTCGCGCACCGCGCGGGCCGTGTCGCGCGGCAGCGCGTCGAGCTCGGCCTCGGCCAGCCGGGCGCTGTCGGAGGGGTCGGGGAACAGCGCCTGCCGCTCGCTCTCGAGCGCCCGGTCGAGCAGCTCGCGGACCTGCTCGAGGGTGCCGTCGAGGCGTCCCTGCTTGCGCGCCTCGCGCATCCGGCGCGCCACGTCCCGGCGGAGCGACTCCAGGCCGCGCGCCTCCCGGGTGCCCTGCCGGAGCAGGTCGCGCAGCGCCTGCCGGACGCTGTCGCCGGCCAGCACCCGGTCGCCCAGCTCGTCGACCGCCTCGGCGAGGTCGTACGGCGGGGCGAGCGGGTCCGGCCCGCCGTCCCACGCGCCGTACCGGTAGGTCACGCCGGGTCCTTGCCCTTCTCGTCCAGCCAGGCCTGGTACGCGAGCCGGCGGCGGAGCTTGACCGCCTCGCGGACCGGGCGCATGAGCGGGCGGACGACCAGCAGGTACTCCAGCGCCAGCGCGATGAGGAACCAGGCGCCCGCGACGTCGAGCGCCGCGACCGCCCAGCCGGTCGCGAAGAAGAGCACCAGGGACAGCAGCCCCGTGAGCAGCACCCGCCGCTTCAGCGCGTTGACGTCGGGGACCGTCATCGGCCGTAGACCACGCGGTTGCCGACGGTCTCCTTGGCGAGCCGCCGGTTGAGGTGCAGCCCCTCCAGGGCGAAGACCAGCGCCGCCGCCGCCAGGCCGGGCGACTCCTGCTCGACCCCGAGCCGCTGCAGCAGCTGGGCGAGGCCGGGCACCGTTCCGAGGTCGGCGAGGATCTGCGCGGCCGGCACGAGGTCCCCGGTCTCCAGCACCCCGCCCTCGTCGAACAGCCCCTGCACGCCCGACAGGTCGAGCCCGGCGAGCCGCGCGCGGAAGGTGTCCGCGGTCGCCTTGCGCAGCAGGTGCGCGAGCACCTCCAGCTCGCGCCCCTCCTCGGCCGACTCGAACTCCACCTTCCCCCTGGCGGCCGGTACGACGGACGGCAGGTCGTCGACGCGCGCGACCGCCTCGGGGTCGCCCGTCACGGCGGCGCGACGCACCGCCGACGCGGCCAGCGTCTCGGCCGCGGCGACGGCGAAGCGGGCCGAGACGCCCGAGCGCTGGTCGACCTGCGGCGCCTCGCGCACCAGCCGGGTCCACCGGGCGATGACCTCGACGAGGTGGTCGGGCACGACCACCGGCACGTCCTCGAAGGAGAGCTGCGCCTCCTGCCGCACCAGGGCGATCTCGTGCGAGAGGTCGACGGGGTAGTGGGTGCGGACCTCGGCCCCGAAGCGGTCCTTCAGCGGCGTGATGATGCGGCCCCTGTTCGTGTAGTCCTCGGGGTTGGCGGACGCGACGAGCAGCAGGTCGAGCGGCAGCCGCAGCGCGTAGCCGCGGACCTGGATGTCGCGCTCCTCCAGCACGTTGAGCAGCGCCACCTGGATCCGCTCGGCGAGGTCGGGCAGCTCGTTCACGCTGAAGATGCCCCGGTTCGTCCGCGGCACCAGCCCGTAGTGGACCGTCTCGGGGTCGCCCAGGGTGCGCCCCTCCGCCACCTTGATGGGGTCGACGTCGCCGATGAGGTCGCCGACCGAGGTGTCCGGTGTGGCCAGCTTCTCGCCGTACCGGGAGGAGCGGTGCAGCCACGAGACCGGGGTCTCCTCGCCCTGCTCGGCGACGACCCGCCGGCACCTCACGCAGACGGGTGCGTACGGGTGGTCGTTGATCTCGCAGCCGGTGACGACCGGCGTCCACTCGTCGAGGAGGCGCACCAGGGTGCGGATGAGCCGGGTCTTGCCCTGGCCGCGCTCGCCGAGGAGCACCAGGTCGTGGCCGGCGAGCAGCGCGCGCTCGACCTCGGGGAGGACGGTGTCGTCGTACCCGAGGAGGCCGGGGAAGGCGGTCTCGCCCGAGGCCAGCGCGGCCAGCAGGTTGGCGCGGACCTCGGCCTTGACGGAGCGGTGCTGGTGGCCGGTCTCGCGGAGCCGGCCGAGCGTGGTGGGTGCGGGGGCGGTCACCGGCTCACGCTACGTCGGGCGCCGCGATCCCGCACACGGCAGACTGTCGCCCCATGGGCAGGTACGGCGACGGGTTGGGTGTCTCGTTCGACCTCGTGGAGGCGGCGCAGACCGCTGCGCACGTGGCGCTGTCGCGGCTCGGCGGCCGCACGCCGGACCTGGCGCTCGCCTTCGTCTCCGGTCCGGACGCGGGGCCGGCGGGGGAGCGGGCGCTCGAGCTCACCGGCGCCCGCGCGACGCTGGGCTGCACGGCGGAGGGCGTCGTCGGCGGCGGGGTGGGGGTGCAGGGCGTCTCCGCGGTCAGCGTCTGGGCCGGCATCCTGCCGAAGGCGACGCTGCGCACCTTCCACCTGGAGGTGCTGCCGGCCGACGGCGCCGCCGCCGTGGTGGGGCTTCCGGAGCGCGCTCCCGACGACGAGGCGCTGCTCCTGCTCGCCGACCCGTACAGCTTCCCGACCGACGGCTTCGTGCAGCAGGCAGCCGCGGCGCTGCCCGGGCTGCCGGTCGTCGGGGGCCTGGCCCACGGCGCGGCTGGTCCCGGCAGCAGCCGGATGTGGGTCGACGGCCGCACGGTCGGCCGTGGCGCGGTCGGCGTCGTGCTCTCGGGGACGGGTGCGCAGGCCGCGCTGTCGCAGGGCTGCCGCTCGGTGGGGCCGGTCATGACCATCACGGAGGCCGACGGCAACGTGGTGCTGGGCCTGGCCGGCGTGCCCGCGCTGGACAAGGTGCGGGAGGTCCTCGCCGACCTCACCCCGCCGGACCAGGCGCTGGCCTCGCAGGGGCTGCAGCTCGGCGTGGCCGCTGACGAGAGCGAGGACGAGCCGGAGTTCCTCGCCCGGCCGGTGATCGGCAGCGACCGGCACAAGGGCGGCCTCGTCCTGGCGGACCGCGTGCGGGTGGGGCAGACGGTCCGGCTGCAGGTGCGCGACGCCGACGCGGCCGACCTCGACCTCAAGGACACCCTCGGGCGGTTGCCGGTGTCCCTCGGCGGCGGGGCGCTCCTGTTCAGCTGCCGGAGCCGGGGTGCCGGCCTGTTCGGCCCGTCGTACGGCGGCGTCTCGCACGACCCCGTCGTGGTGCGCGCGGGTCTGGGCGCGGACGCGGTCGGCGGGTTCTTCACCGCCGGCGAGCTCGGCCCGGTCGGCGGTCGGTCGTACCTGCACGGCTTCACGGCCTCGGTGCTCCTCCTGCCATGACGGTGCTGGCCGTCGACGTGGGCGGCACCAAGCTCGCGGCCTGCCGCGACGGCGGCGACGTCCACCGCGTGCCCACCGGTGCGGACCCGTGGGGCGCGCTCACAGCACTGCTGGACCCGCTCGCGGACGGCATCACGGCGATGGGCGTCGGCTGCGGAGGCCCGATGGAGTGGCCCGCGGGCGTCGTCTCGCCGGTCAACATCCCGGCCTGGCGCGACGGGTTCCCCTTGCGGGACAGGCTCTCCGAG
>DATJGA010000347.1:0-11235 GCA_035495395.1 Mycobacteriales bacterium
GAGGAGTCGGGCGGCTACTACCTGGACCAGTTCCGGTACGCCGAGCGGGCGACCGACTGGCGCGGCAACAACAACATCGCCGAGAGCGTCTTCGACGAGCTGCGCGGCGACGGCCGGCCCGACCCCGCCTGGGTCGTCGTCGGCGCCGGCACCGGGGGGACGAGCGCGACCTTCGGCCGCTACGTGCGCTACGCGCAGCTGGCGACCCGGGTCTGCGTCGTCGACCCCGAGGGCTCGGCCTTCTTCGACGGCTGGGCCACCGGCGACCGCAGCGTCACCGCGCGGGGGTCGCGGATCGAGGGCATCGGCCGGCCGCGGGTCGAGCCGTCCTTCCTGCCGGGCGTGGTCGACCGGATGATCCGCGTCCCCGACGCCGCGTCGGTGGCGACGACGCGGTGGCTGGCCCGCCGTACCGGCTGGTCGGCCGGGCCGTCGACGGGCACCAACCTCGTCGGTGCGCTCCACCTCGCCGCCGAGTTGCGCGCCGCCGGCGGGACCGGGAGCGTCGTCACCCTGCTGTGCGACCGGGGCGACCGGTACGCCGACACCTGCTACGACGACGCGTGGGTCGCGGAGCAGGGCCTCGACCTCGCCCCCTGGGACGACTGGCTGGCCGGGCGGACCTGAGCTACAGGACGATCTTCTGGCCGGCGATCTCGATCTGGTAGAGCGTGCCGCCGGAGCTGAAGTCCATCGCGACGCCGCCGATCATCTCGTGCGTCTCGCCGACCGGCAGGCCCATCGGGCCGGTCGGGCCGCCGAGCTCCTCGTACCGGTCCCGCATGGCCGTGGGCAGGAAGTGCACGCCGGTGGGGCTGCGGTAGAGCGAGCCCTCCGAGAAGGACTGGGCGACCTGCGTGGCCTCGCCCGTGGGCAGGCCCTCGACGGCGGTCGCGCCGCCGTCGTTCAGCCACCGCTGCGCCATGTCGCCCTGCAGCGCGTGCGCGCCGGTCGGCTGCGACCACGCGACGAGACCGCCCGCGAACCGCTGCAGCGTGACACCGGACGCGATCGCCTTCGCCGGCGCCAGCGGGACGCCGAGCGAGCCGGTGGCCCCGCCGTTCGCGCGGTAGCGGGCCCAGGTGGCGCCCAGCACCGCGAAGGTGCCGCGGTTGCTCGACACGATGCCGCCGTGCTCGAAGGACTGGGCCCAGCCGCCGCCGGGCACGACGGTCTCCATGCCGAGCGGCAGGCCGAGCTGGCCGGACGCCCCGCCGAGGGAGCGCCACAGCCGGGTGATCCGCGTGCTGCGGCCGTCGGCCAGCGCGCGCAGCGTCGCGACGCCGCAGCACATGTAGTTGTGGTCGACGTACCCCGGGATGCCGGAGACGTGGCCGGTGTTGGTGTGCTGCCAGAAGGTCCAGCGGTTCCAGCCGGGCAGCGGTCCGGGCCGCTTGCTCGTGTAGTGCGCGAGCCAGAGCGGGTAGGCGCCGAAGCTGCGGTTGTCGTGCATCCGGCTGTGCCAGAAGTGCGGCGCCGTGTAGAGGATCGGCACGCGGCCGGTGCGGCGCTCGACCCGGGTCAGGAAGGTGTGCGCCCAGCGGGCCAGCGACGCCGGGCCGAGCCCGCCGGTGCTCTCCAGGTCGAGCACGATGCCGAGGTCGTTGGCCTCGCGGGTCGTGCCGACGACGTTGACGATCCGGTCGGCCTGCTCGACGGCGCTGTGCGCCGGGTCGGCGTAGTGGTAGGCGCCGCGGATCATGCCGGCCCGGCCGGCGGCCGCCCACTCGCGCGCGAACCACGGGTCGACCCGGTTGCTGCCCCCGGTCGCCTTGATGAAGGCGAAGTCCTGGCCCGACCGCTTCACCGCGACCCAGTTGATCGCCTTGCCGTTGGCGTGCTGGTACTTCGACACGTCCGGGCCGGTGAGGGGCGCGGGGCGGCTCGCCGTCGAGGCCGCCTCCGCCTGCGGGACGAGCGAGGCGGTGACGAGCAGGACGGGGGCGAGAGCGAGGAGCCGGAGGCGCACACCCCTCCAACGAGGGCGTGTGACCTGAGTCACGGCCTGACTGCGGTCAGTGACCGTACGGCGGATGGCGAAGCCCCCCTGAGCTGAGCTGAGCACGTGCGAGCAGACCCCTCGATCGACCCCGGAGAAACGGCCCCCCGGGGCCGAGACGGACTCGTCCAGCCTCGCACGCGATCGGCTTGATCACAGGGGAGGTGAGGGTGCTCTCGTGGGCGCGACAGGTTTGAGTCGCAGGAACGTGGCCCTGGGCGCACTGTCCCCGCCGCGAGGTTCCTGTCGGCGCGTGCCCGCTTGGCCCGTTGTGGGAGGTTCCGGGGCTACTCGGCGCGCGAGATGGACGTCATCGCGTCCTTGTCGACGACCTTGACCCGCAGCCGCGGGCCGGGCTGGCCGTCCTTGCCCACGACGTCGCCGAAGGCGGCGCCGAGGGCGCGCTCGTGCTCGTCGAGGCGGTACCAGCCGTCCCAGGTGGTGTACCGGACGCCGGCGGACTCGAGGAACTCCACGACCGCGTCCTCGGACGGCTCCGTGGCGCGCGGGCCGGTGGGCAGGTCCTCCAGCAGCGACTTCACCGTCTCGATCGCGTCGCCCTTGGTGTGGCCGATCAGCCCGACCGGGCCGCGCTTGACCCAGCCGTTGACGTAGACGCCGGCCAGGTGGTTGCCGTCGATGTCCAGCACCCGACCGGCGGCGTGCGGCACGACGTGGTCGCGGTTGTTCCACGGCAGGCCGGGCAGCTCGGTCGAGCGGTACCCGACGCAGCGGTAGACGGCCTGCACCGGCCAGTCGTTGACCGTGCCGGTGCTGCGGACGTTGCCGTCGCCGGTGAGCTCCGTCCGCTCGGTGCGGAAGCCCTCGACCTTGCCCTCGCCGTACACCTCGAGGGGGCTCTCGAAGAAGTGCAGGAACAGCTTGCGCGGGCGCTCGCCGAGGCCGTTCTCGGCAGTGCGCATCGCGTACCGCTCGAGCTCCTTGACGACCATCTTCGTCTGGTTGTCGCTGTTGATCGCCGCGACCGAGCCCTCGTCGTACTCGATGTCCTCGGGGTTGACGATGACCTCGACGTTCGGGCTGTGGTCGAGCTCGCGCAGCTCCAGCGGCGTGAACTTCGCCTGCGCCGGGCCGCGCCGGGCGAAGACGTGCACCTCCTCGACCGGGGAGGCCTTCAGGCCCTCGTAGACGTTGGCCGGGATCTCGGTGACCAGCAGCTCGTCGGCGGTCTTGCTCAGCATCCGCGCGACGTCGAGCCCGACGTTGCCCGCGCCGATGACGGCGATCGAGCGCGCCTCCAGCGGCCAGCTGCGCGGCACGTCCGGGTGCCCGTCGAACCAGCTCACGAACTCGGCGCCGCCGAAGCTGCCGGGCAGGTCGATGCCGGGGATGTCGAGGTCGCGGTCCTTCTCGGCGCCGGTGGTGAACACGACCGCGTCGTAGAAGCGCTGCAGGTCGTCGAGCTTGAGGTCCACGCCGTACTCGACGTTGCCGAGCAGCCGCACCTGCGGCTTGTCGAGCACCTGGTGCAGCGCGGTGATGATGCCCTTGATGCGCGGGTGGTCGGGCGCCACGCCGTACCGGATCAGGCCGAAGGGCGCGGGCTGGCGCTCGAACAGGTCGATCGAGACGTCCTCGCCGGACTTCATGAGCACGTCGGCGACGTAGATGCCGGCAGGGCCCGCACCCACGATCGCGATGCGTGCCGGTCGTCCGTCCACCACAGCAGCGAGCCCCTCAGAGAGAATGTCCGGCTACCAGGGTGCAACGAGAACCCCGTCCGAGGCGATTCCCGAGGCCCTGGTGTGACCCACTCCACAGCATTCCCTAGCGGCAGGTAGGAGAACCGGTTGCCCCGCGACGCCCAGCGCAGCCGGGTGTACGCCGCGGAGGAGGCGTGGGCGCTGCGGCTCGACGCGGCCCGGCGCGGGGCCCGGCAGGCCGTCGTCGCCGGGTCCGCGCTCACCCTCCCGCTGGAGCTCCGGTTCGGCTCGCTCGAGGACGCCCAGCGGTACGCCGACCACTGGACCACCGGGCTGCCGCCCGTGCGGCTGCGCCCCCGGAAGGGCCAGGCGGCGGCCCACTACGCGCCGCCGGACGACGTCGCCCTCCCCCTCCCGCCGTACGGCGAGCCGTGGGCGCTGCGCGAGAGCGTCCTGCTCCACGAGCTGGCGCACCACGTCGCGTTCCACACGCACGGCTCGGCGGACCACGGTCCGTCGTACACGGCCTGCATGCTGGACCTGGTCGCCCGCGCGCTGGGCGAGGAGGCGGCGTTCGCGCTGCGGGTCGACTACGGGGAGCACGGGGTTGTCTGAGGACCGGATCATCGACAAGATCGGCAAGCTGCTGGCGCAGGCCGAGGGCACCACGAACGAGCACGAGGCCGACGCCTTCGTCAGCCGGGCGCAGGAGCTCGCGACGGCGTACGCAGTCGACCTGGAGCTGGCCCGCTCGCGGCAGGCGGCGCGCCGGCTGCGGGCCGCGGACGAGGCCTTCGAGCAGCGCACGCTCGCGGTCGGGGAGCGCGGCCGGCGCGGCAACCGGCACCTGGTCACGCTCTACCTCGTCGTCGCGCAGGCGAACGACGTCATGGTCAACGTCGCGCACGACTCGACGTTCGTCATCGGCTTCGGGTACGCCGCGGACCTCGACGTCGTCGAGCGGCTGTGGGCCTCGCTGGCGACGCAGATGGCCGGGGCGGCCGGGCGCCGGCTGCGCGCCGGGGAGCACCGGGCCCAACGCGTCGCCGCGGTCAGCTGGCGGCTGTCGTTCTACGAGGGCTGGCTGCACGCCGTGCAGGAGCGCCTCGAGCAGGCCCGGGAGCGCGCGCTGCGGCAGCCGGTCGAGGGCGGGACGAGCGGGGCGCTGGTGCTGCGGGCGAAGGCCGAGCGGGTGAAGGAGTTCCACGACCGGGCGTCCGAGGCGCGCGGCTCGTGGCGCGGTCACCGGTCCGACCGCCAGGTGCACGGCAGGGCCTGGCGGGCCGGGGAGAGCGACGGCCGGGTGGCCCGGCTCGGCGAGCCCGAGCTGCGCGACCGGCGCGCCCTGGGCTGACCGTCACCGTGACGTGAACCTCCCGTGGCGTGAAAGCGTCTCCATGGGGGAACCCGGCACAATGGAGGGCCACTCCCCGACCCCGAGGTGATCATGACCCGCGTTGCTCTGACCCGTGCCCTGGTGGCAGCGGCCGTGGCCGCCGCCGTCGGCGGCACCGCGGCGGTCGTCCTCACCGCGGGGGGCGGCGCCGGCAGCGTCATCCGCGCCTCCGGCCCGACGCCCGCCCCCGCGCCCTCGGCGGTGGCGCAGGTCGCGCTGGCGAAGGGCGACGTCGTGCCGTGGGACGCGCCGCTGCGGGTCACCGTCGCCAACGGCACCATCACGTCGGTCGTCGCGACCGGCCCCGACGGAGCCACGATGGACGGCGCCATCACGGCGGCCGGCTGGGTCTCGACGGCCACCAGCCTGCTGCCGCGGGCGCCGTACGTGCTGCACGTGGAGCTGGTGAACGGCGACGGCGTGACCTCGTCCTTCGACCGCACGGTGCACGCCGCGGCGCCGGCCCACGAGCTGCGGGCGACGGTCTCGCCCCAGGGCGGCACGTTCGGCATCGGCCAGCCGGTGATCGTGCGGTTCAACCGGGCGGTCAAGGGGGCCGAGGCCCGGCAGGCCGTCATGCAGCGGCTCGTGGTCACGACCACGCCGCCCGTCGCGGGCGCGTGGCGCTGGTACAACTCCTACGAGGTCCACTACCGCGGCCCGGAGTACTGGAAGCCGGGCACGACGGTCTCGGTCCGCGCCGACCTCACCGGCCTGCGCGTGCCGGGCACCGACATGTGGGGGCGTGACGGCGAGCGCACCGGCTCGATGACGATCGGCGACGCCCTGGTCGCGACCGTCGACGTCACGGCGCACAAGATGACCGTGACGCGCAACGGCAAGGTGGTCCGGGTCGTGAACGTCTCGACCGGCCGCGACAAGTACCCGACCAAGGGCGGGGTGCACATCGTGCTGGTGCGCGAGAAGGAGCACCTCTACAACTCGGCGACCGTCGGCATCCCGACGGCCAGCCCGGACGGGTACTACGAGAAGCTCCCGTGGAGCGTGCGGATCTCCAACGGCGGCGCCTTCGTGCACGCCAACCCGGCGACGGTGAAGTACCAGGGGTCGCTCAACGTGAGCCACGGCTGCGTGAACGCCTCGGTCGAGGACGCGAAGTGGTTCTACTACAACAGCCACCTCGGCGACATCGTGAACGTCATCCACGCCGCGGTCGGCCCGGTGCGCTGGGACGCCGGCATGGCGGACTGGAACTACTCGTGGGAGACCTGGCAGCAGGGCAACCTGAACGGCTGAACCGACCAGGCCGAATAGTCACCCCGAGCCATAGCCTGAAGCACGTCCGAAACACACACTCCCCTCACACAGGACTAATCCCCCAACTGTGAGCGAGGCGTGGTGCGCGAGAACAAGGCGCTGGACGAGGACCTGGCACAGGCCAGGCTCGAGCTCGAGGAGGCCCGGCGCAGCACGCAGCGGCTGATCGAGGCGCAACGCATCTCTGGCGTCGGCAGCTACGACTTCGAGATCGCGACGAACACGAACGTCTGGAGCGACCAGCTCTACCGCATCTACGGGCGCGAGCCGCAGTCGTTCAACGCCTCGTACGAGGTGTTCCTGTCGATGCTGCACCCGGACGACCGCGAGCACGTCATGGCCGTGCACCAGCACGCGCTGGAGACCAACTCGGCGTACGAGATGGAGGAGCGCGTCGTCTGGCCGGACGGGCAGGTGCGCACCCTCGCGAGCTGGGGCGAGGTCATCGCCGACGACGACGGCCGCCCGCAGCGGATGGTCGGCATCTGCTGGGACATCACCGAGCGCAAGGTCATGGAGGCCCAGCTCGTCCACGGCGCCCTGCACGACGCGCTGACCGGGCTGCCGAACCGGAACCTGCTCGAGGACCGCCTGGCCCTCGCCGTGCAGGCCCTGGCGCGCCGCGACCAGCCGCTCGGCGTGCTCTTCATCGACGTCGACCGCTTCAAGATCGTGAACGACAGCCTGGGCCACGAGGCCGGCGACGCGCTGCTGGTGGCGATCGCGGAGCGGATCTCCGCGGCGGTCCGGCCCGGCGACACCGTCGCGCGGTTCGGCGGCGACGAGTTCGTCGTCGTCTGCGAGGAGCTCACCTCGGCCGGCGAGGCGCTGGGCCTGGCGCAGCGGGTCCAGGACGCGGTCACGCCCCCGATCGCGGTGGCGGGGACCGAGCTCGTCGTCTCGGTGAGCACCGGGATCGCCCTGACCACCGACCCCGGCGCGCTGCCGGGCTCGCTGCTGCGGGACGCCGACTCGGCCATGTACAACGCGAAGCGCTCGGGCCGGGCCCGCTCCGTGGTCTTCGTCGACGAGATGCGCGACGAGGTCACCGGTCGGCTGGAGACCGAGACGCAGCTGCGGCGCGCCCTCATGGAGGGCCAGCTCCGCGTGCACTACCAGCCGATCCTCGGGCTCACCGGCGCCGGCAACCAGGTCGACGCCGTCGAGGCGCTGGTCCGCTGGCAGCACCCGGTGCGCGGGCTCGTGCCCCCGGCCGAGTTCGTCACCATCGCCGAGGAGACCGGGCTGATCGTCCCGCTCGGCGAGTGGGTCCTCGAGGAGGCCTGCCGCCAGGTCGTGGCGTGGGAGGCGCAGGGCATCCGGCTGTCGGTGTCGGTCAACGTGTCCGGGGTGCAGATCACCCAGCCCGACGTGGTGTCGCGCGTCGCGGCCGTGCTCGACCGCACCGGCGTCGACCCGGCGCGCGTCGCGCTGGAGATGACCGAGAGCGTCCTCATGCGGGACGCCGAGGAGACCCTCTCCGTGCTGCGCGCCCTCAAGGACCTCGGGGTGCGGCTGCACGTCGACGACTTCGGGACCGGGTACTCCTCGCTCAGCTACCTCAAGCGCTTCCCGGTGGACGCGGTCAAGGTCGACCGGTCGTTCGTCGACGGCCTGGCCAACGACCCCGAGGACATCGCCATCGTCGCGGCCATCATCAGCCTGGCCCACTCCCTCGGCATCGCGGTGATCGCCGAGGGCGTGGAGACCGAGGCCCAGCTCGAGGCGCTGCAGTCGATGGGCTGCGAGCTGGCGCAGGGCTACATGTTCAGCAAGGCCGTGCCGGCCGACGACATGGCCCGTACCCTTCTGGACATCCCGGCCGCGCGCACCTCCGAGGAGAACGTCGTGCGGGTCGAGGTGACAGGACCATGACACCGACGGCGTAGTGACACGGGGTGACCCATGACGCACAGTTCGTCCATCCCCTCACACACGGAGGCCGCATGACCCCCCGCTCCCTCGCCCTGGCGGCAGCAGCCACCCTGCTGACGTCGGGACTGGCCGTCGCGCCGGCTCTCACGAGCCCGGCCAGCGCCGCCCCCACGCACGGCGACAAGCGCGTGTGCGCGACACCCAAGGCCGGGTACGCCGCGTGCCACGCGCACGTGCGCACCCTCGTCACGCCTGACGGCAAGGTCCGCCCGGACGCGAGCACGACGCGCACCAGCGGCTACATCAGCGTCGACCTGAAGACCGCCTACGGCCTGCTCGGCAAGGACGGCACCGCGACGGTCGCCGTCGTCGACGCCTACGCCAGCCCGAACGCGGAGGCAGACCTCATCGCCTACCGCGCCCAGACCAACCTGCCGGCGCTCAACCCGGGCCAGTTCGTGCAGTACGACCAGCGCGGCGGGTCGATCACGAACGTGTCCGGGAACACGGGCTGGGGCCAGGAGGAGATGCTCGACCTCGAGATGGTCAGCGCCATCTGCCCGAGCTGCAAGATCATCTACGTCGGCGGTGACGACGCGTCGTTCGTGAGCCTCGGCACGGCCGTGAACACGGCCGTCGCCAAGGGCGCGAGCGTGGTCTCCAACAGCTACGGAGCCGCAGAGTTCAGCACCGAGAACTCCTACTCGGGCTACTACAGCCACACGGGCGTGGCCATCACGGTCAGCTCCGGTGACAACGGCTTCGGCGTCGAGGTCCCGGCGGCCTACAACACCGTCACGGCCGTGGGCGGCACCCACCTGGTGCTCAACGCCAACAAGACCCGTCAGAGCGAGACCGTCTGGAGCGGGGCGGGCAGCGGTTGCTCCGCTCTCATCGGCAAGCCGAGCTTCCAGTCGACCACGGCGACGAACTGCAGCCGGCGCGCCGTCGCGGACGTGTCCGCAGTGGCCGACCCGAACACGGGTGTCGCGGTCTACGACAGCTACGGCTCCACCGGTGGCGCCAACTGGTACGTCTTCGGCGGTACCAGCGTGGCCGCGCCGATCATCGGTGCGATCTACGGCCTCACCGGCGCGAGCACGGCCGGTGTGCCTGCTGCGAACGCCTACACCAACCGCAGCGGCCTGTTCGACGTGGTGAGCGGCACGAACGTCAAGGGCAGGTGCCGGTCGGGCAACCTGTGCAGCGCGGCCAGCGGCTGGGACGGCCCCACCGGCAACGGTGCGCCGAACGGCTCGCTCGCCCCGTTCTAGGCACGGCACGTCGGAAGGGCCGCCTCCTCGCCGGGGGGCGGCCCTTCTCGTTTGCCTAGAAGCGGCCGTCGCGGACGCGCTTGGTGACCTGGTGCTCGGCGACGAAGGTCAGGAAGGGGACCAGACCTGCGACCGCCATGAGGACCACCCAGGTGAGCGGGAAGCGCCGCCGGCGCCACAGGTCCCCGACGGTCGCGAGCATGACGAGGAACAGGTAGCCGTGCGCGATCCCGACCACGGTGACCAGCGTCGGGGAGTCCGCCGCGTACTTCAGCGGCACGGCCACGCAGACCAGCACGACGAGCAGGGTGCCGACCACCCAGGCCATGACGCGGTACCGCAGGAGCGCCCCGTCCGTCGCGGGGGCTGCCGTCGTACCTGTCATGCGGTGTCCTTCTCGTGCAGTCGGGCGAGCATGCGGTTGTAGGCGGCCAGCTCCGGGTCCTCCTCGTCGGTGACCGGGGTCACGACGCGCTGCTGGGGAGCGACCTGCTCCGGCTCCTCCTGCGGGCCGCGCAGCTCGTCGCGCAGGAACCAGCCCCAGCTGAGCAGGGCGAAGGCGCCGAAGAGCAGCCACTCGATGGTGTACGACCAGTTGAGGACCGAGTGCCGGTCGACGGCCCGGCCGTACTGCCAGCGGGCGAACAGCCAGCACACGACGAGCGCGACCGCGAGCAGCAGGTGCCGGACCAGCCAGCGCGGCGACAGGAGCAGGCGGAGCACTGCTCAGTCGTCGAGGTAGTCGCGCAGCGAGGCGGACCGCGACGGGTGCCGCAGCTTGCTCAGGGTCTTGCCCTCGATCTGCCGGATGCGCTCGCGGGTGAGGTTGAAGTCCTTGCCGATGTCGTCGAGGGTGCGCGGCTGGCCGTCGACGAGGCCGTACCGCATCTCCATCACCCGGCGCTCGCGGTCGGTGAGGGAGGCGAGGACGGCGGACAGCTCCTCGCGCATGAGCAGGAACGCCGCGGCCTCGCCGGGCATGACGGCGTGCTCGTCCTCGATGAAGTCGCCGAGGGAGGCGTCGCTGTCCTCGCCGATGAGGGCGTCGAGGGACGCGGGATCCCTGTTGTACGAGCGGATCTCCTCGACCCGCTCGGGGCTGAGGTCGACCTCGACGGCGATCTCCGCGGCGGTCGGCTTGCGGCCGAGCTGGACGACGAGGTCGCGCTCGACACGGCGGATCTTGTTGACCTGCTCGACCATGTGCACGGGGAGCCGGATGGTGCGCGCCTGGTCGGCCATCGCGCGGGTGAGCGCCTGCCGGATCCACCACGTCGCGTACGTCGAGAACTTGAAGCCCTTGGTGTAGTCGAACTTCTCGACCGCGCGGATGAGGCCGAGGTTCCCCTCCTGGATGAGGTCGGTCAGACCCATCCCGCGCCCGGCGTACTTCTTCGCGACGGAGACCACGAGGCGCAGGTTGGCCTCGAGCATGTGCTGCTTGGCGCGCTCGCCCTCGCGGACGATGTACTCGAGGTCGGAGCGCATCTGGGCGCTGATCTTGCCGCCCTGCGCGAGCCGCTCGGCGGCGAACAGCCCGGCCTCCATGGCCCGCGCGAGCTCGACCTCCTGCTCGGCGGTGAGCAGCGGGACCTTGCCGATCTCCTTCAGGTACGCGCGGACCAGGTCGGTCGTGACGGCGGGGGCGTCCAGGGCATCGCTGGTCTCGACGACGTCCTCGACGTGGGGGGTGCTCATCGTTGGCCTCCGGGGTCAGTCGGTTGCACCACGTACAACATGTGACGCGCC
>DATJGA010000348.1:0-12374 GCA_035495395.1 Mycobacteriales bacterium
CCAGGAGCTCGCGCATCCGGAGGATCTCCCGCGCCTGGATCTCGATGTCGGACGACTGGCCCTCGCCCCCGCCGGAGGGCTGGTGGATGAGCACGCGGGCGTGCTCGAGCGCGAGCCGCTTGCCCTTCGTGCCGGCGCCGAGCAGCACCGCGGCCGCCGAGGCGGCCTGACCCATGCAGATGGTCTGGATCTCCGGCTTGACGAACTGCATCGTGTCGTAGATCGCCGTGAGCGCCGTGAACGAGCCGCCGGGCGAGTTGATGTAGATGCTGATGTCGCGGTCGGGGTCCTCGGACTCCAGGTGCAGCAGCTGCGCCATGATCACGTTCGCGACGCCGTCGTCGATCGGCGTGCCGAGGAAGATGATCCGCTCCTTGAGGAGCCGGCTGTAGATGTCGAACGAGCGCTCCCCGCGGGAGGTCTGCTCGATGACGATCGGGATCGTGTACGCGGCCGGGTCGGTGAACGCCATGGTTGCTCCTAGGCCCGGGTGCCGGCGCCGCTCGGGACGTCGGCCGCTGCGCCGACGACGTGGTCGATGAAGCCGTACTCCTTGGCCTCGTCGGCCGAGAACCAGCGGTCCCGGTCGGAGTCGGCCTCGATCTGGTCGACGGTCTGCCCGGTGTGGAAGGCGATCCGCTCGGCCATCGTCTTCTTGACGTAGAGCATCTGCTCGGCCTGGATCGCGATGTCCGCCGCGGTGCCGCCGATGCCGCCGGAGGGCTGGTGCATCATGATCCGCGCGTGCGGGGTGGCGTACCGCTTGCCCTTCGCCCCCGCGCACAGCAGGAACTGGCCCATGCTGGCGGCGAGCCCGAGGCCGACCGTGGCGACGTCGTTCGTGACGAACTGCATCGTGTCGTAGATGGCCATGCCCGCGCTGACCGAGCCGCCCGGGGAGTTGATGTAGAGGAAGATGTCGCGGTCGGGGTCCTCGGCGGCCAGCAGCAGCAGCTGGGCGCAGATGGCGTTGGCCATCGAGTCCTCCACGGCGGAGCCGAGGAAGATGATCCGCTCCTTGAGCAGCCGGTTGAAGACCTGGTCGTCGAGGCCGGCCCCCGCGCCGCTCACGCGGGCCGTGGGCGCCGCGTGGCCGAGGGTGCCGGTGACGGTCCCCGGCAGGTGCAGCCCTGAGTCGGTGCGGGTCACGGTGTCAGCCCTTCCAGGAGTGCGGCGACGAGGCCGCGTCTGTGACGGACCCTAACCCCGCAGCTGCCGCGGGCACTCCGGAAGACGGCGGCTTTCGCCGTGGGCGTACCGCCCGCCGTACGGCGGTCAGTGCTGGTGCTCGTCCTCGTCCAGGTAGTGCACGCTGCCGTCCCCGTGCACGTGGTAGGGCCGGCCGTCCTCGTCGTGCTCGACGTCGGCCTCGGGGCTGGTCATGTCGTCGCGCAGCTGCTCGAGGTCGACGGCGCCGCCGGACGCGTCGGTGACGGTCGCGGCCTCCATGACGGTGGCCAGCGCCTTGCCGCGGCGCACCTCCGCGATGAGGCCGCCGACCTGGCCCGACTCGACGAGCCGGTTGGCGTAGTCCTGGGGCGCGAGGCCGGCGCGGGCGGCCCGGCGGATGACCTGGTCGTTGAGCTCGGCGTCGTTGACCTGCACCTGCTCCGCGTCGGCCACCGCGTCGAGCACGAGCTGGGCCTTCACGGCCTGGGTGGCGCCGTCCCGGAGCTCGGCGTCCCACTCCTCGGCGGTCTTGCCCTGCTCGGCGAGGAAGTCCTCCTTGGTGCGGCCGGCGCGGGTGATCTGGTCCTCGGTCGTGTGCTCGCGCCAGGCGATCTCGTCGGCGAGCAGCGTCTCCGGCAGCGGCAGCTCGACCTGCGCCAGCAGCGCCTCCAGCACCCGGTCGCGCGCCTGCACGCCCTGCTCGAGCCGCTTGACGCGGTCGACCCGGGTGCGGATGTCCTCGCGCAGCTCGGCGAGGGTCGGGAAGCCGGTCGCGTCGGCGGCCCAGGCGTCGTCGGCCTCGGGCAGCACGCGCTCGTTGACGGAGCGCACGGTCACGGCCACGTCGGCCACCTGGCCCTCGAGGTCACCGGCGACCAGCGTGGTCTGGAAGGTGCGCGCGTCGCCCGCCTGCGCGCCCGTCACGGCCTCGTCGATGCCCTCGAGCAGCGTGCCGGAGCCCACCTCGTACGACAGGCCCTGCGCGGTGCCGCCCGGCACCTCGACCCCGTCGAGGGTGGCCACCAGGTCGAGCGAGACGAAGTCGCCGGCCGCCGCGGCGCGCTCGACCGGCTGCAGCGTCGCGAAGCGCTCGCGCAGACCGGTGAGCTGCTCGTCGACGTCGGCGTCGGAGACGACGACGTCGTCGACGGTCACCTTCAGCCCCGCGAAGTCGGGGAGGGCGAACTCCGGGCGCACCTCCACCTCGGCGGTGAAGGCCAGCTTCTCGTTGTCGTTCAGCTCCGTGACGTCGATCTCGGGCCGGCCGAGCGGGGTGATGCTCGTCGACTCCACGGCCTCGCCGTACAGCCGCGGGATCGCCTGGTTGACGGCCTCCTCGAGGACGGCGCCGCGGCCGACGCGCTGGTCGAGGATGCGCGGCGGCACCTTGCCGGGACGGAACCCCTGCACCTTCACCTGGCTGCCGATGGTGCGGTAGGCCTTGTCCAGCTCGGGCTTGAGCTCGTCGAAGGCCGCCTCGACCGTGAGCTTGACCTTGGTCGGGCTCAGGGTCTCGACGGAGCTCTGCACAGCGGTGTTCCTCTCGAAAGGGCGGGGACGGCAGTCGGGGCGGGGAGACTCGAACTCCCGATCTCCTGCTCCCAAAGCAGGCGCGCTAGCCACTACGCTACGCCCCGCGTGACCGCGGCCATCCTATGGGCGAGGCGCTCCGCGGACGTAGCTCAATGGCAGAGCCCCAGTCTTCCAAACTGGCTACGCGGGTTCGATTCCCGTCGTCCGCTCCAGACGTACGCTCGCGCGGCCATGACCGCCGCGCACCCCTTCGACGCCCTCGACGTCGCCGCGGCCCCGCGCGAGCTGGTCGCGGTGGGCGGGGTGCTCGACGCGGCGACGCTGCGGGCGGCCTACCGCAACGGCGTCTTCCCGTGGCCGCCGTCGGTCGAGGACGAGCGCGCCCACGACCGCGCGGTACGGCGGTTGGTGCGCCGCGGGGACGTGCTGCTGCTCCCGGGCACCCCCGACGGCCCGCTGGTGCCCTGGGTGTCGCCCCAGCCCCGCGCCGTGCTGCTCACCGAGCGGGTGACGGTCCCCCGGACGCTGCGCCGGCTGCTCCGCCGTACCGGGTGGGAGACGACGCTCGACGCCCGCTTCGAGGAGGTCGTCGAGCGCTGCGCGGACCGCCCGGACGGCACCTGGATCACGCCGGCGGTCCGCGCGGCGTACGCGGAGCTGCACCGCGCGGGCGGCGCGCACAGCGTGGAGGTCTGGGACGGCGCGCGGCTCGTCGGCGGCCTGTACGGCGTGCTCTCGGGGCGGGTGTTCTCGGGCGAGTCGATGTTCTTCGTGGAGAGCGGGGCGTCGAAGGCCGCCGTGCTCGACCTGTGCCGGCGGCTGGTGGAGGCCGAGGTGCCGCTGCTCGACACGCAGCAGGAGTCCGAGCACCTCGCGGCGATGGGGCAGGTGCTGGTGGACCGCGCCGAGTACGTCGCGGTGGTGCGCGCGCTGCAGGCGCAGGTGGTGGCGCTGCCGCGCGACCGCCGCGCGGTGCCGGACCTGCTGCCCGGCTAGGCCTCGCGCCAGAGCAGGACGAGACCCCGGTCGTCGAAGCTGCGGTCGCTGACCTGCTTGACGAGGACCCGCCCGCCCCCGCGGAAGCCGCGCGTGACGAGGCGCTCCGCCTCGCCCAGCAGCTTGTCGATGCCGCGGTCGAGGTCGCGCCCGGGCATCTCCACGAGGCCGTCGGTGTAGAGCAGCAGCGCGTCGCCCGGCCGCAGCCGCCCCTTGGCGACGCGGAAGCGCGTCTTCGGCAGCAGGCCCAGCGCCGGGCCCTCGGTGTCGAGCAGCGACCACCGCCCGCTGCCGGCGTCGAGGTGCGCCACCGGCGGGTGGCCCGCCGACGCGACCGCGAACTCCCCGGTGGGCAGGTCGAGCGTGAGGTGGACGGCGGTGGCGAACCCCTCCTCCCAGTCCTGCCGGATGAGGTAGGCGTTCGAGGCGGTGAGGAACTCCTGCGGCGAGGTCGACCCGAGCAGGCCGCCCATGGCCCCGCTGAGCAGCAGCGAGCGGGTGCCCGCCTCGACCCCCTTGCCGGACACGTCGACGAGGGCGACCTCGAAGCGCTGCGGGTTCACCATCGCGGAGACGACGAAGTCGCCGGCGAACGGGCCGCCGCCCGCGGGGTCGACGACCGCCTCGACGCACCACGGGTGCGGCAGGACGGGCACGCCGCCCT
The DNA here is from genome assembly GCA_035495395.1 of Mycobacteriales bacterium. Lineage (GTDB taxonomy): Bacteria > Actinomycetota > Actinomycetes > Mycobacteriales > SCTD01 > RYN-111. The sequence continues at coordinate 4,364 of DATJGA010000348.1, forward strand.
GCTGCTCGAGCCGGTCGCGCAGCTGGACGAGGACGGTGTCCGCGCTCATGCCGCTCAGGCCGGTCTCGTCGCGGGACCGGGCGTACTCGTGCGCCAGCAGCCCGCTGAACAGCACGACGAACACCGACCCGAGGCGCACGTCGTCGAGCCCCATGACCCCCAGGTCGAACGCCAGGCAGGCGACCACGACCACCGCCAGCCGGCGCACCGAGCGGGTCGTGAGGAGCAGTCCGCCGAGCAGGAACGCGATGGTCAGGACGGCCGGTGGCAGCACCCACCACGACCACTGCCAGCCGCCCAGCGTCCCGCCGAGAGCCACCCCGACCGTGAGCGCGAGGCCCCACGGCTCGGCGGGCGGGTGCTGCCGCAACCGGGTGACGACGGCTGCGGGCAGCCCCAGCACCGACCTGGCCCAGTGGGCCAGGCCGCGACGGGAGGGGTCCGTGGGCATCAGCACCGGAGCGTACCCAGGTGCCCCGTTCTCGCGGGGAGCGCGAGCTACGCCCGTTCCTCGTACGCCGAGAGCATCGCGATGCGCCGCTCGTGCCGCGGGTCGCCGCTGAACGGGGTGGCGAGGAAGGCCGCGACGATCCCCAGCGCCGTCTCCGTGTCGTGCATGCGCGCGCCGACGCTCACCAGGTTCGCGTCGTTGTGCTGGCGCGCCAGCTCGGCGGTCTCCACGCTCCAGGCCAGCGCGCAGCGCGCCCCGCGCACCTTGTTCGCGGCCATCTGCTCGCCGTTGCCCGACCCGCCGATGACGACGCCGAGCGAGCCCGGCTCCGCGACGACCGCCTCGGCCGCCGCCAGGCAGTACGGCGGGTAGTCGTCGGTGGCGACGTACTCCGCCGGGCCGTGGTCCACCGGCTCGTGGCCGAGCTCGACCAGGCGGGCCCGCAGCGCCTCCTTCAGGTCGAAGCCGGCGTGGTCGCATCCGAGGTGTACGCGCATGGGCCGACATCCTGCCCGACACCGCGAAGCGGACGCGCCCCGGAGCCGTCCGTGGAAGGATGGGCGACCGGCAACGGCGCCACGGAGAGGCACGACGGGTGAGCGAGAACAACCTCCGCAGGGACGAGGCGGTCGAGCGCGCCCGCCTGCTCTCGGTCGCGTCGTACGACGTCGAGCTGGACCTCACGGACGGCGCGGGCGAGAAGCCCGGCGACCACACCTTCCGCAGCACCACGACGGTCCGCTTCACGTGCAGCGAGCCCGGCGCCTCGACGTACGTCGACCTCACAGCGGGCGCGCTGCACGGCGCGACCCTCAACGGCCGGCCCGTCGCCGACTTCGACGGCAACCGGCTGCAGCTGCCCGACCTGGCCGCCGAGAACGAGCTCGTCGTCGACGCCGACTGCCTCTACATGCGCACCGGCGAGGGGCTGCACCGGTTCGTCGACCCCGTCGACGGCAGCGTCTACCTCTACTCGCAGTTCGAGACGTTCGAGGCGCACCGCGTCTACGCGTGCTTCGACCAGCCCGACCTCAAGGCGGTGTTCCGCCTCACCTGCCGGGCGCCGCGCGACTGGGTCGTCATCAGCAACGGCCACGTCACCGACCGCCCCGAGGGCGGCGACCCCGGGGTGTGGCGCTTCGCCGAGACGCCCCGCATGTCGCCGTACATCACGGCGGTCGTGGCCGGGCCGTACCACGTGGTGACCGACCACCACGACGGCATCGACCTCGGGCTCTACTGCCGCGCCTCGCTCGCGGAGTTCCTCGACGCGGACGAGCTGCTCACGGTCACCAAGCAGGGCTTCGACTTCTTCCACCGCGAGTTCGGGTACCGGTACCCCTTCGGCAAGTACGACCAGCTGTTCGTGCCGGAGTTCAACGCGGGCGCGATGGAGAACGCCGCCTGCGTGACGTTCCTCGAGGACTACGTCTTCCGGTCCAAGGTCACCGACGCGGCCTACGAGCGGCGTGCCGAGACGGTGCTGCACGAGATGGCGCACATGTGGTTCGGCAACCTCGTGACGATGCGCTGGTGGGACGACCTGTGGCTCAACGAGTCGTTCGCCACCTACGCGTCGGTGCTCGCGCAGGTCGAGGCGACGCGGTTCACCAACGGGTGGACGACGTTCGCGAACACCGAGAAGACCTGGGCCTACCGGCAGGACCAGCTGCCGTCCACGCACCCCGTCGCCGCCGACATCAACGACATCGACGACGTCAAGGTGAACTTCGACGGCATCACCTACGCCAAGGGCGCGTCGGTGCTCAAGCAGCTCGTCGCCTGGGTCGGGCAGGACGCCTTCATGGCCGGCCTGCGCACGTACTTCCAGGTGCACGAGTACGGCAACACCGTGCTGCGCGACCTGCTCGTGCAGCTGGAGTCCGCGAGCGGGCGCGACCTGTCCGCCTGGTCGCAGGAGTGGCTCGAGACGGCCGGCTGCAACACCCTGCGCGCCTCCTTCGACACCGGCCCGGACGGCACGTTCACGGCGTTCTCCGTGCTGCAGGAGGCACCCGCCGACCACCCGACGCTGCGCTCGCACCGGGTCGCGATCGGCCTGTACGACCTCGTCGACGGCAAGCTCGTCCGCACCCACCGCGAGGAGCTCGACGTGGTGGGCGCCAAGACCGAGGTGCCGGCCCTGGTCGGCCGGCCGCAGCCGGCGCTGGTGCTCGTCAACGACGACGACCTCACGTTCGCCAAGATCCGCCTCGACGAGCGGTCCCTCGCGACGCTGGTCGAGCACGTGGGCGACTTCGCCGACGCGCTCCCCCGCGCGCTGTGCTGGGCCGCGGCGTGGGACATGACGCGCGACGCCGAGATGCCGACCCGCGACTACGTCGCGCTGGTGCAGCGCGGCATCGGCGGCGAGACGGACATCGGCGTCGTGCAGTCCCTGCTGCGGCAGGCGCAGTCCGCGCTGACGCTGTTCGCCGACCCCGCCTGGGCCCCGACCGGGCGGGTGGCCCTGGCCACGTCCGCCCGCGCCGCCGTCGAGCGGGCCGAGCCGGGCAGCGACCTGCAGCTGGCGTGGGTGCGCGCGCTGGCCTCGCTGGCGACGACCGAGGAGCACCTGTCCTTCCTGCACGGCCTGCTCACCGGTACGACGGACCTGCCGGGCCTGAGCGTCGACGCCGAGCTGCGGTGGCACCTGCTGCAGCGCCTCGTCGTCGTCGGGAAGGCCGGGCTGGACGCCATCGAGGCCGAGGTCACCCAGGACCCCACGGCGGCCGGGCAGCGGCACGCCGCGGCGTGCCGCGCGGCACGCCCCGTCGCCGAGGCGAAGGCGCTCGCGTGGCACGACCTCGTCGACTCCGACGAGCTGCCCAACGCCGTGCTCGCCGCAGTGCTCTCCGGCTTCGCGCCGCCGGAGCAGGCGGAGCTGGTCGCGCCGTACGTCGAGCGCTACTTCCAGTCGATCGGCGACGTCTGGGCCGGGCGCACCGCGGAGATCGCGCAGAACCTCGTCGTCGGGCTGTACCCGACGATCCAGGTCTCACCGGGTGTCGTGGAGCAGACCGACCGCTACCTCAGCGAGCACGACGTACCGCCGGCGCTGCGCCGGCTGCTCCTCGAGGGGCGCGACGGCGTGGTGCGCGCCCTGCGCGCCCGGGCGAGGGACGCCGCCGCCGGCTGACCGGCTAGCGACGCGGCGGGTGCGGGGGCGGCCTAGTGGTGGGCGGCGACGAGCTGGCCGTGAGCGGAGGGCGGCGCGGCGATCGCGGGCCGCTTGCCCGCGGCCTCGGCCATCTGGCGCAGGCCGTCGACGACGCCGCCGGCGAGGTCGCCGCCGGAGAACGCGCTCGTCATCGACAGCACCGCGAGCGCGGCGACCCGGTCGGGCACCCGGCGGCGGGCGGCCGGGCCGGTGACGACCTCGACCCGGCGCTGGCCGGGGGCCACGACGAGGAGCACGGCGCCGTGCGCCCGCTCCCCCAGCGCGGCGTGCAGCGTCTCGGCCGCCTCGCGGAAGCGCGTCAGGTCGGTGATGCGCAGGTCGCCGACGACGACGGACACGTCGAGGCCGTTCTTCTCGCGGCACTGGGCGACCGCGTGCTCGATCCGCTCCTGCTGCGCGGCCGACAGGCCGTTCGCGCGCCTACCAGCTCCCATGAGCCCCACCCCTCGAGACGTCGCCACGATCGGCGTGCGCGACAGCGGCGTCCGCGTCGACGGGCCCGGCGAACCAGACCGGGTCGGCCGACCAGCCCTCCGCGGGGCGGTAGCGGTTGGCCCGCACGGCGCCGGGGAGCAGCACCAGCAGCGCGATGACGGCGTACGCCACGAGCGGCGTGACGACGAACAGCAGCAGGGTGCCCGCGGGCCCGAGGCCGTCGCCCGGCTCGGCGCCCTCGGAGGGCCCCACGATGTCGTCGGCGAAGGCGGGAGCCGCGCTCAGCAGCGCGGTCACCGCGAGGGTGACGGCTGCGGTCGTGACACGGGTGACGGCGCGGCTCACGGGCTCCTCGCTCAGGTCGTGGTCAGGGCGGTGCGGACGCCGGACACGGTAGCGAACGGGTCCCCGCCCTCAGGCCGGGGTCTCCCAGAGCGCGTCGCCCCAGGCGTCCTCGTCCACCCCCAGGAAGGGACGCCACCTCGGGTCCAGCCGCCGCGCCCCCACGACCCGCCACGCGGCGCCCGTGGGGGCGACGGGAGGGCGGCGCAGCCGCCAGCCCAGCTCGGCGACCCCGCGGTCGGCCTTGACGTGGTTGCAGCGCCCGCACGCCGACACGACGTTCTCCCAGGTGTGCGCACCGCCCCGGCTGCGCGGGACCACGTGGTCGAGGCTGGTGGCCGGCGCGCTGCAGTACTGGCAGCGACCGCCGTCACGGGCGAACACCGCGCGCCGGGTCAGCGGCACGCTCGCGGCGTACGGCACCTTGACGTACCGGGTGAGCTTCACGACGACCGGCACCGGGACGACCCGGCGCTCGCTGTGCAGCTGCTGCTCGGCCTCCTCGACGGCGATCGCCTTGTCGGTGAGGAGGAGCACGACGGCCCGGCGGCCCGGCACCACGCACAGCGGCTCGTAGCTGGCGTTGAGCACCAGCGCGTGCGCGAGCGGGTCGGCCATCTCCGTCCTCCTGGCCGCATCCTGCCCGACGGCCGACGCGCGCGCCACGACGTAACGGGTGAGGGCCTCACGGGGCGGACGGCGCGGACTCCCAGGTGAGGACGGTCTCGACCGGGCGCCGCGGGGTCTGCAGGCCCTGCTCGACCCGTGCCCGCCCCACCCGCAGCAGCATCTGCGGGACCCCGACGAGGTGCAGGTCGCGGCGCAGCCGCATGCGCTCGTGCGCGACGTCGGTGACCTGCCCGAGGGGCTGCGCGGCCAGGCCCAGCTCGGTGCCTTCTAGCAGCAGCGCGCTCAGCCCCATGCCGGCACGCACCCAGTCGCCCGGCTCGTCGGTGCTCGTCGTGAGCAGCAGCAGCGCCGGGTGCTCCGGGTCCCGCGGGACGGGTACGGCGACCTCGCGCTCGGGGAGGAAGCGCCGCCCGGGGATCTCCTCGGCCCGGTCCGGTCCGGGCTCGACCGCGCGCACCGGGATGCCGTCGGGGCGCTCCCCGTCGCGCTCCGGGTCGAACACCCAGTGCTCCAGCTCGTGGTGGTAGGCCTCGTCGGCGAGCAGCTCGCGCTCGGCGTGCTCGACGAGCACGTCCAGCGTGATGCGGTCCTCCTCGCGGGGCTGCGTGAGCATCACGCCCTGCCGCTGCACGGCCTGCCGCAGCAGCTCCAGGGCGCCCTCGGACAGGCCGCCCTCGGCGTACCGGGTGCGGTTGGTCGCCCGGTGCAGGATCGCCTCGGCGTGCTGGACGTCCTCGAGCGACGGCGGGTCCGCCACCGACGTGAGCCTGATGCGCGCCACCAGGTCGGGGTCGTCGCCCTCGGGCAGCAGCGTCACTGCGGCCTCGAGGCCGAGCGCGACGCCGGCGACCACCAGGTGGTGCACCAGCGAGCCGCACGACATGAGCAGCTGCCGGCCCATCGGGTCGATCACCCCGAGCTGGCGCTCGCGGTCGGCCCGCACGTCCAGGCCGTCCTTGGTCACCACCAGGCGCCACGGCTGCGAGTTGTGCAGGCTCGGCGCGCGGGTGGCGAGGAGGGCCAGGTGCTGCGCCAGCGACTCCGTCAGCACCGCCACCACCTCCCTCGGGGCCCTGGGGCGAGCGCACGTCCCTCCACTTCTATCGCGTCCAGGGCCAGGACGCGACCGCCGGCGGCGAGCGGGACGAGCTCCCCGCGGACGAGGACCCACCAGCCCTCCGCCCGCGGGGTGGAGGGCACCGCGGCGCCCAGCGCGACGATCTGGCCGACCAGCCGCGCCGCGTCGGCGACCGTGGGGAGGGCGACGCGGAGCGTGCCCTGGAGCACCCGGACGGTCACCGGCACCACCGTGGGCAGGGCGCGCACGGTGCACGCCAGCGACGCCGACTCGCACCGCGCGAGCAGCGCCAGGCAGTCCTGCGGGTCGAGCGCGCAGGAGCCGGCGTACTCGGGGTGCAGCGTCGCTGACATGCCCTCAGCGTCGGCGCCGCGTGCCCTGCGTCACAGAGGCAGGCGGCCCTTTCGAACCGGGACCTTCGGCATGTCGCGGCGCATCCGGACCGCTCATGGCAGGCTGGGGGCGTGGTGAAGGTCTTCCTGGTCGACGACCACGAGGTCGTGCGTCGCGGCGTCGCGGAGCTGCTCGACGCCGATCCCGAGATCACCGTCGTCGGCGAGGCCGGCTCGGTCCGCGAGGCGATGGCGCGCATCCCGGCCGCCGCCCCCGACGTCGCGGTCCTCGACGTCCGCCTGCCCGACGGCGACGGGGTCACCCTGTGCCGCGACCTCAAGCAGGACCACCCGGGGCTGGTCTGCCTCATGCTCACCTCGTTCGGTGACGACGAGGCGATGCTCAACGCGGTGATCGCCGGGGCGGCGGGCTACGTCCTCAAGGACGTCCGCGGCAACGACCTCGTCGAGGCTGTCCGCACGGTGGCCGCCGGCGGCTCGCTGCTCGACCCGCACGCGGTCAGCGTCCTCCTGGAGCGGCTGCGCTCGCCGAAGGCCCCCGACCCGCTCAGCGAGCTGTCCGAGCAGGAGCGCCGCATCTTCGGCCTGATCGGCGAGGGGCTGAGCAACCGCGAGATCGCCGAGCGGATGTCGCTCGCCGAGAAGACGGTCAAGAACTACGTGAGCAACGTGCTCGCCAAGCTCGGCATGCAGCGGCGCACGCAGGCAGCGCTCCTCGCGGCGGAGATGCGCAACCCGCCTTCCTAGACCGGCACCTGCCACACCACGCTCGTCCCGCCGGCGCGGGACGAGGAGACCCGCAGGCTCCCGCCGAGGTGCTCCGCGCGCGCCGCGAGGTTGACCAGCCCGCTGCGGGCCGCGTCACGGGCCATGCCGACGCCGTCGTCCACGACCTGCACGGTGAACTGCTTGCCGTGCACCCGCACGGAGACGTCCACGTGCGCGGCCTGGGCGTGCCGGGCGACGTTGGACAGCGCCTCGCGGAGCATCGCCAGGAGGTTGTCGGCGATGTCCGGCGTCGCAAGGGTGTCGAGCAGGCCGTCCATCCGCAGCGACGGCGCGAAGCCGAGGTGCTCGGTCGCGGCGTCCACGACCTCGAGCACCTGCGAGCGCAGCGACGGCCGGCCCTCGGCCGGCGCCTGCAGCCCGTAGATCGTCGAGCGCAGCTCGCGGATCGTGCCGTCGAGCTCGTCGACGGCGCGGTCCAGCCGCTGCCGCACCTCCTCCGGCGAGGTCGAGGTGAGCCGCATCGCGCTCTGCAGCAGCATGCCGGTCGCGAACAGCCGCTGGATGACGAGGTCGTGCAGGTCGCGGGCGATGCGGTCGCGGTCCTCGATCACGGCGAACCGCTCCGCCTGCACCCGCCGCTCGGACAGCTCGAGGGCCACCGCGGCCTGCGCGGCGTGCTGCTCGAGGTCGACCAGGGGGAGGTCCGGCGGCAGCTCGTCCCACAGGCACACCAGGACCCCGGCCGTGCCCACCGGCAGCGCGACGCCGTCGCGCCCGTTCGCGTGCACGGTGCGGGTGCCCTCGGCCATGAC
>DATJGA010000349.1:0-2695 GCA_035495395.1 Mycobacteriales bacterium
CGCGAGCTGCTCTCGGAGTACTTCGCCCACGCCCGCACCGTCGTGGCGAGGTACGGCGGGGTCATCGAGAAGTTCATCGGGGACGCGGTGATGGCCGTCTGGGGCGTGCCGACCGCGCACGAGGACGACGCGGAGCGCTCGGTGCGTGCCGGGCTCGACCTCGTCGCCGCTGTCACGCTGCTCGGCGAGCAGGTCGGCGCCCCCGGGCTGGCCATGCGCGTCGGCGTGGTGACCGGCGAGGTCGCAGTGACGATCGGCGCGACCGCCGAGGGCATGGTCGCGGGGGACGCGGTCAACACCGCGGCCCGCGTCCAGGCGGCGGCGCAGCCGGGCACCGTCTGGGTCGACGACAGCACCCGCACCCTGACGGCTGCGGCCGTCGACTACGTCGACGCCGGCGAGCACCTGCTCAAGGGCAAGGCCGAGCCGGTGCGGCTCTTCGAGGCGCGGACCGTCATCGCCGCCGTCGGCGGGGCACAGCGCATCGACGGCCTCGAGGCGCCCTTCACCGGGCGGGACCGCCAGATGCGGCTCATCAAGGAGCTGTGCCACGAGACCGCCGAGGAGGACCGGCCCCGGCTGGTGCTCGTCACCGGCGCTGCGGGGGTGGGCAAGAGCCGGCTGGCGTGGGAGTTCGAGAAGTACGTCGACGGGCTGTCCACCGTCTTCGCCTGGCACCGCGGCAGGTGCCTGTCGTACGGCGAAGGCGTGGCCTTCTGGGCCGTGGCCGAGGTGGTGCGCGCCCGGCTCGGGCTCACCGACGCCGACCCCCAGTCGGTCGTGTCCGCCCGGCTCGACGAGCGGCTGCCGGACCTCATCCCGGACGCCGAGGACCGCGCCTGGGTGCGGCCCCGCCTGGCCGTCCTGCTCGGCGCCGGAGACGGTCGCGTCTTCGCCTCCGAGGACCTGTACGCCGGGTGGACCCGGTTCCTCGAGCGCGCCGGTGCGGGCGACCCCGTGATCGTGGTCCTCGACGACCTGCAGCACGCCGACGACGCCCTGCTGGACTTCCTCGACCACCTGCTCGCCACCGGGACGAGCGCCGTGCACGTGCTCGCCCTCGCCCGCCCGGAGCTGCTCGAGCGCCGACCCGCCCTCGCCTCCCACCGCCGCGTCAGCGTGCTGCACCTCGAGCCCCTCGGCACGACGGCGATGGCCGAGCTCGTCGACGGCCTCGTCGAGGGCCTGACCGCCGAGACCCGCGACGCGCTGGTGGCACGCGCCGACGGCATCCCGCTGTTCGCGGTGGAGACCGTCCGCGCGCTCATCGACCAGGACCTCGTCGTCGCCTCCGGCGGCAGGTACGTCCTCGCGCCCGGGGCCGAGGTGTCGCAGGTCCGCGCCCTCGCGGCGCCGGCCAGCCTGCACGCCCTCGTCGCGAGCCGGCTCGACGCGCTGCCCGCCGCCGAGCGGCACGTGCTGTCCACCGCGAGCGTGCTGGGCCTGTCCTTCCCCCTCAGCGCCCTCGCCGCCCTCAACCCCGAGAACCCGGATCTCGACGCGGTCGTCGCCGCCCTGCAGCGCCGCGAGCTGCTCACGGTGCAGAACGACCGGTTCGCCGCCGACAAGGGGCAGCTGCGCTTCGTGCAGGCGGTCGTGCGCCAGGTCGCCTACGAGACCCTGTCGCGGCGCGACCGGCGGGCCGGTCACCTCGCGGCCGCGGCGCACCTGCAGGCGGAGCCCAACGCCGAGGAGCTCAGCGCGCTCAGCGCGCAGCACCTCCTCGACGCGGTCGGGGCGGGCAGCCCGGACGACACGGACACCGAGGAGCTCACTGCGCGGGCCGTCACGCTGCTGGAGAGCGCCGCCGCGCAGGCGACCTCACTGGCGGCGTTCGCGGAGGCCCAGCGGCACTACCTCGCCGCCCTCGACTGCGCGACCGACGACGAGAGCCGGCTGCGCCTCCGCGAAGGAGCCGCGGCCGCGGCCGCGTTCGCCAACGACTACGCCGCCGCGCTCGACCACGCCCACGCGGTGCTCACCGCGCTCGCCGCGCTCCCGGACCCGGACCCGATCAGGGCGGCACGCACCGCCGTCCTGGCTGCGACGGCCCTGCACCACTCAGGCCGCATCGGGGAGGCCGTCGAGCTGCTGCAGCCCCACCTCGACGCGCTGCCCGACTCCCCCGAGGCCCAGCCCGTCCTGCTGGACGCGATGATGCGGCTGGCCGGGTGCTACGCGCTGCTGGGCGACCACGGGGCGGCCGAGGACCTGAGAGAGCGGCACCTGCGACTGGCGGAACGGCTGGGCGACCCGGCCAAGCTGGTGGACGCGTGGAACGGCCTGGCCATCGGCCACAACGCAGCCGGTCGGCCTGCCACCGGGGCGGTGCTGCTGCGCGCCAGCGCCGACCTCGCCCGTGCCGAGCAGCAACCCTTCGCGCTGGGCCGCGCGTTGTCGAACCTCTACACCGTCGACTGCACCCGTGACCTGGCGCGTGCGGTGGCGGAGGCACGCGAGGCGTACACGGTCTCCACCCGCCTGCCGGCCTACCTCAGGCAGCTCGCCGGCCTGAACCTCACCCTCGGCCTGTACCAGTCGGGGGCCTGGGACGAGTGCGCCGACGTGCTGAACGGCCTCCTCGAGCCGTCGGCGACGCTCGACCCCGTGCTCATCGCCGCGCAGTCGGTGCGGCTGTGGCTGGAGGAGGCCCGGCACGGCACGATCGGTCTGGACGCCGCGCCGGACTGGGACG
>DATJGA010000350.1:0-2107 GCA_035495395.1 Mycobacteriales bacterium
CGGTCGGCCGGTGACCATGACGAAGCTCGCGCCGGCCGCCTCCACGGCTGCGATCGCCGTACGGGTGCGGTCCGAGAAGGTGCCGTCCGACCGGACGACGGTCCCGTCGAGGTCGGAGGCCACCAGCCGGGGGGCGCTCAACGCGGGGTGAGCTCCTCGACGCCGCCGAGGTAGGGCTGCAGGGCCGCCGGCACGTGCACCGAGCCGTCCTCGCGCTGGTGCACCTCGAGCAGCACCGCGATGGTGCGGCCGATCGCGCAGAGGGTGCCGTTGAGCGTCGCGGCGGGGCGCACCCCGTCGGCGGTGCGGTGCCGGATGCCGAGCCGGCGGGCCTGGAAGTCGGTGCAGTTGGAGGTGGACGTCAGCTCCAGCCAGCGCTCCTGCGACGGCAGCCACGCCTCGCAGTCGAACTTGCGGGCCGCGCTCGAGCCGAGGTCGCCGGCGGCGGTGTCGATGACGCGGAACGCCAGCTCGAGGTCGGTGAGGAAGCCCTTCTCCAGCTCGAGCATCCGGGCGTGCTCGGCCTCGGCGTCCTCGAGGGCGACGAAGGCGAACATCTCCACCTTGTCGAACTGGTGCACCCGGATGATCCCCCGGGTGTCCTTCCCGTGGCTGCCGGCCTCGCGGCGGAAGCAGCTGCTGAACCCGGCGTACCGGACGGGGAGCTCGTCGAGGATCTCGTCGGAGTGGTACGCCGCGAGCGGGACCTCGGAGGTGCCGACGAGGTAGAGGTCGTCGCGCTCGAGCCGGTAGACCTCCTCCGCGTGGGCGCCGAGGAAGCCGGTGCCCTCCATCGCCTCGGGCCGCACGAGCGCGGGGGCGATGACCGGCGTGAGGCCGGCCCGCTGGGCGACCGCCATGGCGTGGTTGAGCAGCGCCAGCTCGAGCAGCGCGCCCGGCCCGGTGAGGAACGCGAAGCGGGACCCGCTGACCTTCGCGCCGCGCTCGGTGTCGATCGCCTTGAGCAGCTCGCCCACCTCGAGGTGGTCGCGGACCCGGAAGCCGTACGTCGGGATCTCGCCGACCTGCTCGAGCACGACGTAGTCGGCCTCGCCGCCGGCCGGGACACCGGCGATGACGACGTTCGGCACCGCGAGGTGCGCCGCGCGCAGGGCTGCCTCGGCCGCCGACTGCGCGGCCTCCGCCTCCTTGACCTGGGCCGCGAGCGCCTTGGCCTGCTCGAGCACCGCCGGCCGCTCCTCGGGCGAGGCGCTGCGGACGGAGGCGCTCACCTCCTTCTGCGCGCCGCGCAGCTGGTCGGCCGTGGTGATCGCCGCGCGCCGGGCCTCGTCCGCCTCGAGCAGCGCGTCGACGAGCGCCGGGTCGTCGCCGCGGGCGACCTGGGAGGCCCGGACGCGGTCGGGGTCGTCGCGCAGCAGCTTGAGGTCGATCACCTCGACAGGCTATCGGCGGTCAGAAGGCCCGCGGGTAGGAGCCGAGGAAGCGGACCTCGCTGCACACCGGCGTGAGGGAGGCGAGGGCCTGCGCCACCGGCTCCTCGCTGCGGTGCCCCTCGAGGTCCACGGAGAAGCAGTACCGGCCGAGGCCGCCACCGGTCGGGCGGGACTCGATGCGGGTGAGGTTGACGCCGCGGGTCGCGAACTCGGTGAGGATCTCCAGCAGCGCGCCCGGGTGGTCGTCGGACAGGAACAGCACCACCGTCGTGCGGTCCTTGCCGGTGGCGGCCGGGTCCTGCCCGGGCCGGGCCACCACGACGAAGCGCGTCTGCGCGCCCTCGTTGTCGTGGATGTCGTCCGCGAGCGCGACGAGCCCGTAGGTGGCCGCGGCGACCGGCGCCGACACCGACGCGTCGTAGGCGCCCTCGCCCACGAGCCGGGCGGCGTCGGCGGTCGACGGGGCCAGCACGAGCTGCGCCGACGGGACCTGCGCGGCCAGCCAGCGGCGGCACTGCGCCTCCGCGTGCGGGTGCGTCGCGACGGTCCGCACGTCGGCGAGGGCGGTCCCGGGCCGGGCCAGCAGCGCGAAGCTCACCGGCAGCACCACCTCGCGGACCACGTGCAGCGCGTCGCCGACCGCGAGCTCGTCCAGGGTGGTCGGCACCGACCCCTCGACGGAGTTCTCGAACGGGACGACGGCGCAGTCCGCC
>DATJGA010000351.1:0-3670 GCA_035495395.1 Mycobacteriales bacterium
AGCCGGGTACGCCGGATGACCTCGCTCCGCGTGATGTGAGCCGGCGGGGACCGCAGCTCACATCGACCTCATCCGGAGCCACCTGGCCAGGCCCGGCAGGTACTCCACCACGGCCCACGCGACGGCGATGAGCACGAGGGAGCGCAGCAGCTTCACGGACTCAGCGATATCACACGGCCCGGGCGTGCGCAGCGCTCTGCGGGGGTACCCGACAGGCATGGGACGCACTGCACTCGAAGACGCATCGATCGGCGAGCTCGTCTCCCGCCTGGCCGAGGAGACCAGCGCGCTGGTCCGTGACGAGCTGCGCGTGGCGCAGCTCGAGATGACCCGCAAGGGCCGGTACGCCGGGCTGGGTGCCGGGCTCGTCGGCGGCGCCGGCCTGCTGGCCGGCTTCGGCATCGCCTGCCTCGTGGCCGCGGCCGTGCTCGGCCTGGCCGTCGCGCTCTCCGCCTGGCTGTCCGCCCTGGTCGTCGGGGTGGCGCTGCTCGCCGTCGGCGCGGTGCTCGCGCTGGTCGGCAAGCACGAGATCAGCGAAGCGCTCCCGCCGGTGCCGCAGGAGGCCCTGAGCGGCGTGCGGCTCGACCTGGAGGCGCTGAAGCGATGAGCGCCCTCGAGGACCTCCACCAGGACATCGTCGGTCACCGGGAGGAGCTCGCGGCGACCGTCGACGCGCTCGCGTACAAGCTCGACGTCAAGGCGCGCGCCGGAGAGCGCTGGCAGCAGGCCCGCCCCGTCGCGCTGCAGGCGCTGGCCGCTGCGGCCCTGCTCGTCACCGGCCTCGTGCTGGTGCGCAGGAGCAAGCCGTGAGGTGGCTGTACAAGCCGTTCGGCCTCGTGCTCGGGATGCTCGCGGCGCTGCTCGCCGACCTCGTCGTCCGCAAGGCCTGGACCGGCGTCAGCCGCAAGGACCACGTGCCGAAGCCGCGCGAGCGCGACAGCAGCTGGGCGGAGGTGGCCGGCTCCGCGGTGCTGCAGGGCGCCGTGATGGGCGGCACCCGGGCGCTCGTCGACCGGGCCGGGGCCACCGGCTTCGCGAAGGCCACCGGCACCTGGCCCGAGTGACGGCGACAGGAACGGGTACCGCCGGAGTGACCCACTGCGAACCACGGAGGACCCGATGAGACTGAGCCACGTGCCGCTGCGGCTGACGACCGGCGCCTTCCTGCTGGACGAGGGGCTCGGCACGCGGACGCTCGTCCGTGAGCCCGCCGACGGTGTCCAGCCGATGGCCGACGGTGCCGCCGAGCAGGTCCCCCAGGTGCCGCCCGCCGCGCTCGGGAAGGCCCTGACTGTGGGCGAGGTGGCCCTCGGCGCCGCGCTGCTCGTGCCGTTCATCTCGCCCGTCGTCGCGGGCGCGGCGCTGACCGCGTTCAGCGGGGCGCTGCTGCGGACGTGGTGGCTGACCCCCGGGACGCACGAGCCCGGCTCGATCCGGCCGACCAAGCAGGGGAAGGCCGTGGCGAAGGACGTCTGGCTGCTCGGGGCCGGTCTCACGCTCGTCGCGGACGGCCTCACCGACGGGGCCCGCCGTACGGCGAAGCGCACCGGGAAGGCGGCCCGCCGCCGCACGAAGGCCGTCCGGGAGGCGCTGCCGGTCGGCTAGTCTGGCCGGTGAGGGGGGCTGGACCGGAAGGCACGAGCTTGATGACCGCCCTGCTGATCACCGCCCTCGTCGTCGCCTCGGCGCTCGCGTTCCTCAAGTGGGGGATCCGCCCCGGAGGAAGCCCCCGCGACCAGGTCGACGCCTTCACCCGGGCGCGCCGGATGACCAACACCTGGGCCGCCGACCCGGGCACCACCCCCGCGCCGCTGCGCGAGTACCTCGCCGACCAGCAGCGGCAGCACGACGAGAAGGAGAGCTAGAGCCCGGCGAGCCGCTCGGCGAGGAAGCGGCGCTCGACCGCGTTCTCGGTGAGCAGCAGGGCCTCCTCGTAGGCGGACCGCGCCTCGCCGTACCGGCCGAGCCGACGCAGCAGCTCCGCCCGCGCAGCGGGGAGGTAGCCGTACCCGGCCAGCGCCGGCTCGGACAGCAGCGGCTCCAGCGCCGCGAGCCCCGCCTCGGGCCCGTCGGCGTGGGCGATGGCCGCCGCGCGGTTGAGCTGCACGACCGGTGAGGGCCAGCGCTGCGCGAGCACGCCGTACAGGGCGACGACCTCGCGCCAGTCGGTCTCCTCCCAGGTCGTGGCATCGGCGTGCACGGCGGCGATCGCGGCCTGGACGGCGTAGCGGCCCACCGGACCCCTGGCGAGCGCCTCGCGCACGAGCGCCAGCCCCTCCTCGATCTGCTCCCGGTCCCAGAGGGAGCGGTCCTGCTCCTCGAGCAGCAGCAGGCGGCCGTCCCCCGCGACGCGGGTGGCGCGCCGGGCGTCCGTGAGCAGCTCGAGGGCGAGCAGCCCGGTCACCTCCGGCAGCGGCAGCAAGCCGTGCAGCATGCGGGTGAGGTCCAGCGCCCGGCCGACCAGGTCGTGCCGGACGAGGGCGTCGCCCACAGGCGCGGTGTGCCCGGTGGTGAAGAGCAGGTGGAGCGCGGCCAGCACCGCGTCGACGCGGTCGGGGAGCTCCTGCGCGCTCGGCACGCGGTAGGGGATCCCGGCCTGCGCGATCTTCTTCTTCGCGCGGGTGATCCGGGCCGCCATCGTCGGCTCGCTCACGAGGAAGGCGCGGGCCACCTCCGCCGTCGACAGGCCGCACAGCAGCCGCAGCGCGAGGGCCACCTGGGCCTCGGGGGCGAGCGCGGGGTGGCAGCAGGTGAAGACCAGCCGGAGGCGGTCGTCGGGGAACACGTCGGTGTCCTGGGTGGGTGCGACGTCGTCGGTGACGAGCAGCGGGAGCTTGCTCCGCAGCGTCGCCTCGCGCCGGAGCAGGTCCACCGCGCGGTTGCGGGCCGTTCGGGTGAGCCAGGCGCCGGGGTTGCGCGGGACCCCGTCCGCGGTCCACGCCGTCAGGGCCCGGGCGAACGCGTCCTGCACGCACTCCTCGGCCAGGTCGAGGTCGCGCGTGACGCGCACCGTCGCGGCGAGCACGAAGGCCCACTCGCGCCGGTGCGCGTCCGCGAGCGCGTCGGCGACGGACAGGCTCAGTAGACCTGCACGGGACGCACCTCGACGCCGCCGAACGGCATCGGGATGTCCTTGGCGACGGCGATGGCGGCGTCGAGGTCGGCGGCCTCGACGAGGTAGTAGCCGCCGAGGGCCTCCTTGGTCTCCGCGAACGGGCCGTCGGTCACCGTGAAGCCGTTGCCCTCAGGGCGGATCGTCGTCGCGGTGTGCGTGCCCTGCAGCCCGTTGCCGCCCACGATGGCCTTCTCGTGGGTCGTGCCGAACTGCATGTGGCCCTTCATCGTGTCGTCCCACTGCCCCTGCCCGGCGGCCTCGTTCGCCTTCTCGTCGCCGTAGATCAGCACCAGGTACTGCGACATCGCGTCTCTCCTCGCTGCGGGGGTCCCTGTGCGGACCCTTCATGTGTACGACGAACGGGGTCGCCCTGCATCGACAGCGGCTCAACCCTCTCCTGGTGAGGTCTGCCCCGGGCAGGACGCGAGGACGCGCGCGATCGCGTCGCGCTCGGCGGGGGTGACCCACAGCCGGTACCTCGCCTTCACCGCCACCTGCCGCGCGACGTACGCGCACCGGTACCCCTTGTACGGCGGCAGCCAGGTCGCCGCGTCG
>DATJGA010000352.1:0-2965 GCA_035495395.1 Mycobacteriales bacterium
GAAGCAGGCCAACGAGGGCGGCACCATCGAGGTCGAGCACTTCGACCCGACCCAGTACGGCATGGCGGCGTCCTACGACGAGGCCGGCAACTACATCTACCCCGACGGGTTCGACCCCGAGACGGGCGAGTGGCTGCCGGGTCACGACGAGGCGCGCGAGGCCTGGGAGGCGCAGTACGCCGAGGCGCAGAAGCGCTTCGAGCAGCACCAGGAGCAGATCAAGCGGATGCAGCAGGCGGACGCGGAGGCCGGCGAGGCCACCTCGTACTCCTCCGAGGCCGTCGAGGGCGAGGAGGGCGCCGCCGCGCCCGCCGCGGCCCCCTCGGCCGGCACGCTGGCGAGCGACGAGGCGCTGCAGGCGCTGCGCGAGAAGCTCTCCGGCCAGCAGTAGCAGCGCGACCGACGGGCCCCTCACCGGTGACGGTGGGGGGCTCGTTAGGTTCTGCGGGTGCTCAAGGTCGGTCTCACGGGCGGCATCGGGTCGGGCAAGTCGACCGTCTCGCGCCAGCTCTCGTCGTACGGCGCGGTGGTGGTCGACGCGGACGTCGTCGCGCGCGAGGTCGTCGCCCCGGGCAGCCCGGGACTCGCGCAGGTCGTCGCGGAGTTCGGTACGGCGGTCCTCCGCCCGGACGGCACGCTCGACCGCGAGGCGGTGGGCGCCCTGGTGTTCGCCGAACCCGACCGGCTGGCCGCCCTGAACGCGATCGTGCACCCGCTCGTGGGCGCCCGGATGGACGAGCTCGAGGAGCAGGCGCGGGCCGAGGGCGCCCTGGTGGTCGTCCTCGACGTGCCGCTGCTGGCCGAGAACGGGCTGGCTCCGCTCTACGACGAGGTGGTGGTCGTCGACTGCCCCGTCGACGTCGCCGTGCGCCGGCTCGTCGAGCAGCGCGGCATGACGGAGGAGGACGCCCGGGCGCGGATCGCGGCGCAGGCCACCCGCGAGCAGCGGCGGGCGGTGGCGACCCACGTCCTCGACAACTCCGGTACGCCGGAGCAGCTCGCGCAGCAGGTCCGCGCCCTCTGGGAGGGCTGGGCTGTCGCAGCGGCGACGTAACGTGGGCCGCATGGCGCGGGGCGAGCAGACGGTGATCAAGGGCGTGCACGGCGCCAAGCCCTCCGTGCCCCGGCTCGACACGAACCTGCGCCGGAGCACCCGGCCGTTCCAGGTCGTCAGCGACTACGAGCCGGCGGGCGACCAGCCGGCGGCGATCGAGGAGCTGACCCGGCGGCTCGAGGCGGGCGCCCCCGACGTCGTGCTGCTCGGTGCCACCGGCACCGGCAAGAGCGCGACGACCGCCTGGCTCGTCGAGAAGGTGCAGCGGCCGACCCTCGTCATGGCGCCGAACAAGACGCTCGCCGCCCAGCTGGCGAACGAGTTCCGCGAGCTGCTGCCGCACAACGCCGTCGAGTACTTCGTCAGCTACTACGACTACTACCAGCCCGAGGCCTACGTCCCGCAGACGGACACCTACATCGAGAAGGACTCCTCGGTGAACGAGGAGGTCGAGCGGCTGCGGCACAGCGCGACGATGTCGCTGCTCACCCGCCGCGACGTCATCGTCGTCGCCTCCGTGTCGTGCATCTACGGCCTCGGGACCCCGCAGGAGTACGTCGACCGGATGGTGCGGCTGCGCGTCGGCGACGTCGTCGACCGCGACCAGCTGCTCCGCCGCTTCGTCGACGTCCAGTACACCCGCAACGACCTGGCGTTCACGCGCGGGACGTTCCGGGTGCGCGGCGACACCGTCGAGGTCTTCCCGGTGTACGAGGAGCTCGCCGTGCGCATCGAGATGTTCGGCGACGAGATCGAGCGGGTGATGACGCTGCACCCGCTCACCGGCGAGGTCGTCTCCGAGCACGAGGAGGTGTTCGTCTTCCCTGCCACGCACTACGTCGCGGGACCGGAGCGGATGGAGCGCGCGGTCAACGGCATCGAGAAGGAGCTGGGGGAGCGCCTGGCCCAGCTCGAGCAGCAGGGCAAGCTGCTCGAGGCGCAGCGGCTGCGGATGCGCACGACGTACGACATCGAGATGATGCGCCAGGTCGGGTTCTGCAACGGCATCGAGAACTACAGCCGGCACATCGACGGCCGCGGCCCGGGCACCCCGCCGCACACGCTGCTCGACTACTTCCCCGAGGACTTCCTGCTCGTCATCGACGAGTCGCACGTGACCGTGCCGCAGATCGGCGCGATGTACGAGGGCGACATGTCGCGCAAGCGCACCCTCGTCGACCACGGCTTCCGGCTGCCGAGCGCCACCGACAACCGGCCGCTGCGCTGGGAGGAGTTCCTCGAGCGCACCGGCCAGACCGTCTACCTGTCCGCCACCCCCGGGCCGTACGAGCTCTCGCGGGTGAAGGACGACGTCGTGGAGCAGGTCATCCGCCCGACGGGGCTGGTCGACCCGGAGATCGTCGTGAAGCCGACCAAGGGGCAGATCGACGACCTCGTGCACGAGATCCGGGAGCGGGCGGAGCGCAACGAGCGGGTGCTCGTCACGACGCTCACGAAGAAGATGTCCGAGGACCTCACCGACTACCTGCTCGAGCTGGGGATCCGGGTGCGGTACCTGCACTCCGAGGTCGACACCATCCGCCGCATCGAGCTGCTCAAGGAGCTCCGGCAGGGCGTCTTCGACGTGCTCGTCGGCATCAACCTGCTCCGCGAGGGCCTCGACCTGCCCGAGGTGTCGCTCGTCGCGATCCTCGACGCCGACAAGGAGGGCTTCCTGCGCAGCGGGACCTCCCTCATCCAGACCATCGGCCGCGCGGCCCGCAACATCAGCGGTCAGGTGCACATGTACGCCGACACGGTGACCCCGAGCATGGCCAAGGCCATCGACGAGACGTCCCGCCGCCGCGCGAAGCAGGTCGCCTACAACACCGAGCGCGGCCTCGACCCGATGCCGCTGCAGAAGAAGATCGCGGACATCCTCGACAGCATCGTGCGCGAGGACCCGGAGCT
>DATJGA010000353.1:0-2151 GCA_035495395.1 Mycobacteriales bacterium
GTAGGTCTGCGGTCCGCCGACCGCCTCCATCGATCCCCAGAACTCGGTGGTGGTCGCCTGGTAGGCGACGTCGCGCAGCTGGCCGACGAGCCGGCCGGAGCGGATCTCGTAGAACCGCTGACCGGTGAACTGGAAGTTGTACCGCTGCATGTCGATCGACCAGGACTTGTCGCCGACGACGTAGATGCCGCGCTCCACGCCGGCGATGAGCTCCTCGGTGCTCGGCCCGCCGGCGAGCGGCTGCAGGCTGACGTTCGGCATCCGCTGCACCGGCACGTGGTGGGGGGAGTCCGCGAAGGAGCAGCCGTTGGAGCGGTCGGTGCCGAGCACGGCGGCGTTCTGCCGCGCCATCCGGCGGTCGAGCTGGTAGCCGACGAGCGTGCCGCCGCGGACGATGTCCCACTGCTGCGCCGCGACGCCCTCGTCGTCGAACCCGATCGTCGACAGCCCGTACGGCGTGACCCGGTCCCCGGTGACGTGCATGAGGTCGCTGCCGTAGCGGAGCGACCCGAGCTGGTCGATCGTGGCGAAGCTCGTGCCGGCGTACGCCGCCTCGTACCCCAGGGCGCGGTCGAGCTCGGTGGCGTGGCCGATGGACTCGTGGATCGTCAGCCACAGGTTGGTGGGGTCGATGACGAGGTCGTAGCGACCGGGCTCGACGCTGCTGGCCTTCGCCTTCTCCACCAGCCGCTCCGGCATCTGCGCCAGCTCGTCGTCCCAGTCCCAGACCGTGGTGAGGTACTCCCACCCGCGCCCGACCGGCGGCGCGATGGTGCGCATGGTCTCGAAGCCCCCGCCCGGGTCGACCCGGGTGCCGGTCACCTGCGGCTGCAGCCGGACCCGCTGCTGCGTCGTCGTCGTCCCCGACAGGTCGGCGTAGAACTTGTTCTCCAGCGCCTGCTGCAGGTGCACGTCGACGTGGTCGACCTCGTCGTGCCCGAGCAGCCGCCGCGACCAGTCCTCGAACAGGGCCACCTTGTCCTTGGGGTCGACGGCGAACGGGTCGACGTCGTACGCGCTCACCCAGGTGGCGTCCGCGTGCACCGGCTCGTCGGCGAGCTCGACGGGCTGGTGGTTGAGGGGCTTGGCGACCCGCGCGACCGACACCGCCTCGCGCGCCAGCCGCGCGGCCTCGTCGGGCGTCACGTCGGGGGAGGAGGCGAACCCCCACGTCCCGTCGTGCACCACGCGTACGGCGATGCCCACGTCGAGGTCGTCGCTGAGGCTCTGCAGCCGTCCGTCGCGCAGGCTCACGTCCTGCTCGCGCAGCCGCTCGACCCGGACGTCCGCGTGCGTCGCGCCGAGGTCGCGCGCCACCTGCAGGGCCGCGTCCGCCGCTGCCCTGAGCGGCAGCGACAGGAAGGTCTCGTCGATCGAGTGGCTCACCCTCGCCACCCTAGGGCCCGGGTCAGCCCGAGAGGTTGTAGCCGCGGAAGTCGTTGTCGTCGACCCGCAGGTACACCTCGGGTCCGCAGCCCGCGGTGCCCCACACCGACTGCTTGCCGTGCCAGGTCCACACGTGGTCCTGCACCGACAGTCCGCGCTCGTCGACGTCGCGGCGCTGGATGCCCTGGTCCGAGGGGTTCACGTAGGTCCGGTCGCACGCCGTGATCGTGTCGGGGGCGTCCTGCAGCGGCGTCTGGTCGAGCCACAGCGACCCGCCGACGAGCACAGCGGTGCCGCCGATCACCACGGTGCCGAGGCTGATGAGGAGTCGGCGCATCAGAACCACTGGTCCTTCATGTCGAGGGTGGTGCGGTTCAGGGAGGCGAGCAGGTCGAGCTGCGGGCCGGTGCGCGGCAGCTCCCAGGTGAAGAAGTACTCCGCCGCGGCGCGCTTGCCGTCGTAGAAGTCTCCCTCCTTGCCGTCCGCGGCGAGCAGCTGCTCGAGCCACATCCACGCGACGACGACGTGACCGACCGCCTCGAGGTAGACGCTCGCGTTCGCCAGGGCGAGGGCCGGGTCGCCGGTGCCCCAGAGCACCTGGGTCACCTCGACCACCCGCTCCACCGCGGCGGCGAGGGCAGAGGCGTACCCGTCGTGCTCCTTGCGGGCTCGCTCGACGGTCTCGCCGACGGTGGCCGCGAGCAGCGCCAGCCCGGCGCCGCCCTGCATGGTCACCTTGCGCCCGAGCAGGTCGAGCGCCTGGAT
>DATJGA010000354.1:0-3738 GCA_035495395.1 Mycobacteriales bacterium
TGACGAGGTAGTCGTACTCGAGCTCGGTCCCGTCCTGGAGCAGGACGCGGTTGACGTCGGCGTCGATCCGGTCGACGGGCTTGATGAGCAGCGTGACGCCCTCGGGCACGAAGTCCTGCCGACGCTTGATCAGCTCCTCGACGGAGTACTGGCCGAACGGCAGCAGCAGCAGCCCGGGCTGGTAGAGGTGGCTCGCGTCCTGGTCCACGACCGTGATCTGCCAGTCGTGCTTGCCGAGCTTCGGTCGCAGCTTGTTCACGACCATCGTCCCCGCGGTGCCGGCGCCCAGCACCAGCAGTCGCCTCATGGCTCCTCCTGCGCATCGTCCTGGTCTCGATCGTGGTCGGGCTCGGGGCGAAGCGTCAGAGCAGAACGTCCCGTCGCAGAGGGGAGGACGTCCCTGGCTACCCTCCCCCCGTGGGCGCCTCGTCGTACGAGCGGCTCTCGGTGAGCAGCCGCGCCGAGTGGCGGGCCTGGCTCGCGGAGCACCACGCCACGAGCCCGGGGGTGTGGCTGGTGCAGCGGAAGCGCGGGCCCGGCCCGACGTACGACGACGTCGTCGAGGAGGCGCTGTGCTTCGGCTGGGTGGACAGCCAGGTGCGCTCGCTGGACGCCGACCGGGCCGAGCAGCTGCTCACGCCGCGCCGCAAGGGCAGCGTGTGGGCGCGCTCCAACAAGGAGCGCGTCGCCCGCCTGACCGCGGCCGGGTCGATGGCCCCCGCCGGGCTGGCCGTCGTCGAGCAGGCCAAGGCCTCCGGGCAGTGGACCCTGCTCGACGACGTCGAGGACCTCCTCGAACCGGCCGACCTCCGCGCCGCCCTCGACGCGAACGCGGCTGCGCGCGCGAGCTGGGACGCGTTCCCGCCTTCGGCGCGCAAGGCCCTGCTCGGCTGGATCGTCACCGCCAAGCGGGCGCCGACGCGTGAGCGCCGCGTCGCGACGACGGTGAGCGAGGCGGCCGCGGGACGGCGCGCGAACGAGCGGCGCGACTGACGACCGGGTCTTTGGTCCCGGTGGCGAGGGTCTTTCGCCAGGGTCAGGAGGGTCCGTCCGGGCGATGTCGAGAACGCCGCATTGCGCCGATGGTTGCCCTATGGCCCAGAGCACCGGCGCGCCCGAGGTGAGCCACGGGTCCGAGCTGGTGCACCGCGCGCGGACGAGCGCGCTGATCATCTCCGTCACGGCGCTGCTCGTCGTGCCCGCCTGGAGCTTCTTCGACCTCGCCCTCGAGCCGGACCACGCCCGGGCGTTCATCACCGTGCGGCTGCTGTGCGACCTGCCGGTGCTCGCCGCGGTGCTGGTGCTGTGGCGCGGCTGGAGCAGCCGACCGGAGGCGGTCGCGTTCGGGGTGCTCGCCGTCGTGCAGACCGAGATCGCGTGGATGGTCTCCCGCGCGAGCGACAACCGGCAGTTCTACCTGCTGGGCTTCACCCTCGCCCTGTACGCCGGAGGGCTGCTGCTCGCGGGCGGCGTGCAGTGGTCGTTGGGCCTGGTCGGGGTCACCGGCTCCGCCTTCGTGCTCTTCGAGCGCACCGCGCCGGAGCGGATGACCACGCACGAGCTGCTCGCGGCCGGCACTTTCCTCGGCACGGCCGCGCTCATCGCGGTGCTCTCGCACGCGCAGCGGCACCGCCTCACCACCCGGGAGTTCGCCGTACGCGCTCGGCTCGAGGAGGAGCAGGCGCACGGGCGGACGCTGCTCGAGCGGGTGGAGCGGCTCAGCCGGGAGGACCCGCTCACCGGCCTCGCCAACCGGCGCTGCTGGGACGAGCAGGTCGCGCTGGCCTGCGAGGAGTCGCAGCGCAGCGCCCGGCCGCTTGCCGTCGTGCTGCTCGACGTGGACCGGTTCAAGGAGATCAACGACCGGCTCGGTCATGCCGGCGGTGACGAGGCGCTGCGCTGGGTCGCGACCGTCATGACCGAGCGCGTGCCGGAGCGCGGGCTGGTCGCGCGCATCGGTGGGGACGAGCTCGCGATGCTGCTGCCGGGGATGACCAGCCACCAGGCGGCCGGGCTGGCCGAGCGGGTGCGCCAGGACGTGCAGCTGCGCCGGATCGTGGACACCGACGAGCTCAGGCTGACCGTGTCGCAGGGGGTCGCGGTCGTGCACGGGGCAGCCGCCACCGCGCACACCCTGATGCAGGACGCGGACCGCGCGCTGTACCGCGCCAAGGGGACCCGCGACAGCGTGGCCGTCGCCGGTCGCGCGCACGCGATCCGGGTGCTGCCCGAGCAGCGCGACGGCTTCCTCGACGCGCCCGCCTACCGCGACTGACCGCTACTCGGGTGCCGGCCAGCGCAGCCGTCCGCGCAGCCACAGCGCCACGTAGACGAGCCCGACGAGGACCGGCACCTCGATGAGCGGCCCCACGACGCCGGCGAGCGCCTGCCCCGACGTCACCCCGAAGACGCCGATCGCGACCGCGATCGCCAGCTCGAAGTCGTTGCTGGCAGCGCTGAACGAGAGCGCCGCCGTCCGCTCGTAGCTCAGGTGCAGGGCGCGCGAGAGCGCGACCGCTCCGCCCCACATCACGGCGAAGTAGGCGAGCAGCGGCAGCGCGATCCGCACGACGTCCAGCGGCTCGGAGGTGATGGTGTCCCCCTGCAGCGCGAACAGCACGACGACGGTGAAGAGCAGGCCGTACAGCGCCAGCGGGCCGAGCCGCGGCAGCAGCACGCCCTCGTACCACTCGCGGCCGCGACGGCGCTCGCCCAGCGTCCGGGTCAGGTACCCGGCGAGGAGCGGGATGCCCAGGAAGACCGCGACCGTGCCGGCGATGGTGGCGAGCGAGACGTCGAGGCTCTCCGTGCCCAGCCCCAGCCAGCGCGGGAGCACCTCCAGGTAGAACACCCCGAGCGCCGCGTAGCAGAGCACCTGGAACACGGCGTTGAGCGCGACGAGGACGGCCGCCATCTCCCTGTCGCCGTGGGCGAGGTCGTTCCAGATCAGCACCATCGCGATGCAGCGGGCGAGGCCGACGAGGATCACGCCGGTCCGGTACGCCGGCTGGTCCGGCAGCAGCAGCCACGCCAGCGCGAACATCACCAGGGGCCCGACCACCCAGTTCAGCAGCAGGGAGGTCGCCATCATCCGTCGGTCGGCCGTGATGCGGCGCACCTCGCCGTACCGGACCTTGGCGAGGACGGGGTACATCATCAGCAGCAGTCCCAGGGCGATCGGCAGCGAGGTCTGCCCGACCTTCACCGCGTCCAGCGCGTCGTCGAGCCCCGGGACCAGCCGTCCCAGCAGCAGCCCCGCCGCCATCGCGAGACCGATCCACACCGGGAGCAGGCGGTCCACGGTCGACAGCCGGACGGAGACCGTGGGCTCGCGCGACGGGCTCACGACGCCGGCGCTCATGGTCCGATCGAAGCGGCTCGCGCCGCCGGCGACCAGAGGCCAAGGTCCGTGCGCGGGCCCTCAGGTCTCGAGCAGGGCCTCGCTCCAGCGCGCCTCCATGCCGCGGCTGAACGCCACGAGCAGCACGTGCTCGACCTGGGTGTCCGCGCCGCGCAGGGCCTGCACCGAGATGCGCGACGCCTCGTCGGCGGGGTAGCGGTAGACGCCGGTCGAGATCGAGGGGAAGGCCACCGAGCGCGCCCCGACCTCGTCCGCGCGAGCCAGCGAGGACAGGTACGCCGAGGCCAGCGTGGCGGCGTCCTCCGGGCCGGCGTAGACCGGCCCGACGGCGTGGATGACCCAGCGGACGGGAGCCAGGTCGAACGCCGGCGTCACCA
>DATJGA010000355.1:0-3323 GCA_035495395.1 Mycobacteriales bacterium
CGGCAAGAGGAAGTCGCAGATCGACGAGTACCTCGAGTTCTACGGCGGCGCCGGCGTGCAGCACATCGCGCTGGCCACCAACGACATCGTCCGCGCGGTGCGGGAGATGCGGGCGCGCGGCATCGAGTTCCTCGACACCCCTGACACGTACTACGACGAGCTCGGCAGCTGGGTCGGGGAGACCCGGGTGCCGCTCGACGAGCTGCGCGAGCTGAAGATCCTGGCCGACCGCGACGAGGACGGGTACCTGCTGCAGATCTTCACCAAGCCGGTGCAGGACCGTCCGACGGTGTTCTTCGAGCTCATCGAGCGGCACGGCTCGCTCGGCTTCGGCAAGGGGAACTTCAAGGCGCTGTTCGAGGCGATCGAGCGCGAGCAGGAACGACGAGGCAATCTCTAACCCATGCCCTACTACCGGTCGGTCGGCGAGGTACCGCGCAAGCGGCACGTGCAGTTCCGGCAGCCCGACGGCAGCCTGTACGCCGAGGAGCTGATGGGGGAGGAGGGCTTCTCCTCCGACTCCTCGCTGCTCTACCACCGGAGGCTGCCCACGGCGATCGTGCGTGCGGAGTCCGCCGGGACCTCCGAGGTCGCCCTCGCCCCCGCGAACCCCTTGCTCCCCAGGCACCTGCTCACGCACAAGCTGGCTGTCGGGGACGACCTGGTCACCGGCCGCACCGTCCTCATGGGCAACTCCACCGTGCGGCTGTCGTACGTCGCGGCCACCGCCGACAGCGGCCTGTACCGCGACGCCGACGGCGACCTGTGCGTGTACGTCGAGAGCGGCCGCGGCCGGCTCGAGTCGGTGTTCGGGGTGCTCGACGTCGGGCCGGGCGACTACGTCGTCGTCGCGACCGGCGTGACACACCGGTGGGTGGTCACCGACGGGCCGCTGCGCGCGCTGGTCGTCGAGGCGCGCGGGCACGTCGGCCCGCCCAAGCACTACCTGTCCAAGCACGGACAGCTGCTCGAGCACGCGCCGTACTGCGAGCGCGACCTCCGCGCACCGTCCGAGCCGCTGCTCGTGGAGGGCGGCGAGACCGACGTCCTGGTGCGGCGCCGTGGGCAGCTGACGACCTTCACCTACGACCACCACCCGTTCGACGTGGTCGGCTGGGACGGCTGCCTGTACCCGTACGCCCTGTCGATCCACGACTTCGAGCCCATCACCGGCCGGCTGCACCAGCCGCCGCCGGTGCACCAGACCTTCGCCGGTCCCGGCTTCGTCGTGTGCTCGTTCGTGCCGCGGCTGCTCGACTACCACCCCGAGGCCGTCCCCATCCCCTACAACCACGCGAACGTCGACAGCGACGAGGTGCTGTTCTACGTCGGCGGCGACTTCACCTCACGTGCCGGCTCGGGCATCGGCCAGGGCTCGATCTCGGTGCACCCCAGCGGGTTCGTGCACGGGCCGCAGCCCGGTTCGGTCGAGGCCGCCCTCGGGAAGCCGTCGACGGACGAGCTCGCCGTCATGGTCGACACCTTCGCCCCGCTGGACCTCGCGCCGGCCTGCGACGACATCGACGACCCCAACTACCCCTGGACGTGGGCGCGGAGGTGACGGCTCTCCTCGAGGGCCTCGTCGACGACGCCGGGCTCTTCCCGCCCTCCTGGCTGCCCATGCCGGACGCGCTGGCCCGGCACCGCGCGTCGCGGCACCCGATGCTCAGCCGCCGGTTCCTGTGCCCAGGTGACCGGGTCGACGAGCTGCTCCACTGCCTGGGCGTCGACGAGCAGCTCGACGTGCACCTGGTCGGTGACGAGGCCGTGACCCTGCCCGAGGACCCGCGGCTCACCGTGCGCGCGGTCGAGCTCCGCTCCGGCGCCATGACCGAGGTCCCCTGCTACGTCGAGGGGATCGCTCCCTCCGTGCTCAGCGGACGCGGCGTCTTCGGCAAGGTGCGGTGCGGCGGGCTGCGGATCCCGCCCGTCGACGAGCTGGCGCACTACGTGACCGAGTGCGCCCGGCTGTCGCTGCCGTTCAAGGGAACCGCCGGGATGCACGCCGCGGTCCGCGGCTGGGAGTCCACGAACGACGAGCCGCACCACGGGTTCCTCAACCTGCTGCTCGCGGTGTCGCGCGCGCTGACCGACGGCGACGTCGAGGCGGTGCTCGCCTCCACCGACGCCGGATCCCTTGCCGCAGAGGCGCTCTCGCTCGACGATGACCTCGTCGGCGCGACGAGGCGGCTGCTGCACTCCTACGGCTCGTGCGACACCGAGCGCCCGGTCCGCGACGCGAAGGAGCTCGGTCTTGTTTGACCGGACCACCCTCCCGTACGGCGTCTTCTCGACGCCCGGCACGGCACCGCGCATCGGGGTTGCCGTCGATGACGGCGTGCTCGACCTCGCCGAGCACCTCGACGCGTCCTTCGCCGCGCCCTCTCTCAACGCCTTCCTGGCGCAGGGCCGGGCCCGCTGGACGCAGGTGCGCGAGCAGGTGCGCGGGCTGGTCGACCGGCCGCTCGTCCCGGCGTCCGACGTCACCCTCCACCTGCCGTTCGAGGTGGCCGACTACGTCGACTTCTACGCCTCGGAGCAGCACGCCACCAACCTCGGTCGGATGTTCCGGCCGGACGGCGAGGCGCTGCTGCCGAACTGGAAGCACCTGCCGGTCGGCTACCACGGCCGGGCCGGCACCGTGGTCGTGAGCGGCACCGGGATCCGCCGGCCGCAGGGGCTGCGGCTGCCCGGGCCGACGTACGGGCCGTCGCAGAAGCTCGACGTCGAGGTGGAGCTCGGCTTCGTGGTCGGGACGCCGTCGGCGCTGGGAACCCCCGTCAGCACAGGGGCTTTCGCGGACCACGTCTTCGGCGTCGTGCTGCTCAACGACTGGAGCGCCCGCGACATCCAGAGCTACGAGTACGTGCCGCTCGGCCCGTTCCTGGGCAAGTCGTTCGCGACGAGCATCAGCACGTGGGTGGTGCCGCTGGAGGCGCTCGACCGCGTCCCCGCGCCGGTCCAGGACCCGCCCGTCGCGGACTACCTGCGCGTCGAGGAGGACTGGGCCCTCGACCTCACCCTCGAGCTCGCGATCAACGACGAGGTGGTCAGCCGTCCGCCGTACCGGGGGATGTACTGGACGGCGCCGCAGATGCTGGCGCACCTGACCGCGAACGGGGCGTCGCTGCGGACGGGTGACCTGTTCGCCAGCGGGACGGTCAGCGGCGACGCGCCGGACCAGCGCGGCTCGCTCATCGAGCTGACGTGGAACGGGCGAGACCCCTTGAACGGCAGGGCTTTCCTCGAGGACGGTGACGTCGTGACGATCAGCGCCCGCAGCGCGGACGGCCGGCACCTGGGCGAGGTGACGGGACGGGTCC
>DATJGA010000356.1:0-3415 GCA_035495395.1 Mycobacteriales bacterium
GTTGATGGGAGTGCAGCCGGACCGTTACGCTGTGCACGCACCGGTTCCCTCTTCCCCCAGGGCCACGGTGCTCCACCGCTGAGCCGCCCCCACGAGCGCTCGCACCCCCTTCAGACTCCTCGGCGCAGAGCCGAGGCCGCCGGCACAGCCGGCCCCCTTCGCCGCCCTTCCCGGTTCACGGGTCGGCGGCCACAGCAGGAGGACACTCCTTGACAGACACGATCGACCTGCAGCCCGAGGCCGCAGGCACCGAGCGGGCCGCCGAGCCCGCCGCCCCCAAGACCCGCCGTCGTGCCACCTCCGGTGGCTCCGGCCTGAGCTCGCTGCTCC
Organism: Mycobacteriales bacterium; assembly: GCA_035495395.1. Taxonomy (GTDB): domain Bacteria; phylum Actinomycetota; class Actinomycetes; order Mycobacteriales; family SCTD01; genus RYN-111. The sequence continues at coordinate 331 of DATJGA010000356.1, forward strand.
TCCCCGAGCTGCAGAGCCTCGCCAACGACCTGGGCATCGAGGGCACCGCGAAGCTGCGCAAGAGCCAGCTCATCGAGGCCATCCAGGCCCACCAGGCCGGTACGACGAGCGCGGCCGCCGCCCCGGCTCCCGCGTCGGAGGAGCCCGAGCGGGCCCCCTCGGCGCGGCACGAGGACCACGACCACGACTCCGACGACGACGACGAGAACGACGGCGACAACGAGGACGGCGAGCGGCCGGGTCGGGTCGACCGCGGCCGCGAGCGGTTCCTCGAGCGCGAGGCCAAGCGGCAGGAGCGCATCGCGTCCCTCGTCGCCGAGGGCATGACGCCCGAGGCGGCCGCCGACCTCATCGCCCAGGAGCGCGCCCAGCGCGAGGCGCAGCGCCAGCAGGCCCGGGAGAACCGGCCGCAGCAGGGCCGCCAGGAGCAGCCGCGGCAGGACCGCCAGGAGGCGCCGGGCCCGGACGACGAGGAGGGCCGGCGCGGCCGCTTCCGCGAGCGCGGCCGGGGTCGCAACCGCAACCGCGACCGCTTCCCGGCGGGCACCGAGGCCGAGCCGGTCGTCAGCGACGACGACGTCCTCGTGCCGATCGGCGGGATCCTCGACATCCTCGAGAACTACGCCTTCGTCCGCACCACCGGCTACCTCACCGGCCCGAACGACGTCTACGTCTCGCTGCAGCAGGTGCGCAAGTACGGCCTGCGCCGCGGCGACGCCGTCACCGGCGCGGTGCGCCAGCAGCGCGAGGGCGAGCGGCGCGACAAGTACAACGCGCTCGTCCGCCTCGACACGATCAACGGGATGGACGTGGAGGAGGCCCGCAAGCGCGCCGACTTCACCAAGCTCACCCCGCTGTACCCGCAGGACCGGCTCCGCCTGGAGACCGACCCGAGCATCCTCACCACCCGCGTCATCGACCTGGTGATGCCGATCGGCAAGGGCCAGCGCGCCCTCATCGTCAGCCCGCCCAAGGCGGGCAAGACGATGGTGCTGCAGGCGATCGCCAACGCGATCACCACGAACAACCCCGAGTGCCACCTCATGGTCGTCCTCGTCGACGAGCGGCCCGAGGAGGTCACCGACATGCAGCGCTCGGTGAAGGGCGAGGTCATCGCCTCGACCTTCGACCGGCCGCCGACGTACCACATCACCGTCGCGGAGCTGTCGATCGAGCGCGCCAAGCGGCTCGTCGAGCTCGGTCACGACGTCGTCGTGCTGCTCGACTCGATCACCCGGCTCGGCCGCGCGTACAACCTGGGCGCGCCGGCCTCCGGCCGCATCCTCACCGGCGGCGTCGACTCGGCGGCGCTGTACCCGCCCAAGCGCTTCCTCGGCGCGGCCCGCAACATCGAGAACGGCGGCTCGCTGACGATCTTCGCCACCGCGCTCGTGGAGACCGGGTCCGCGATGGACACCGTGATCTTCGAGGAGTTCAAGGGCACCGGGAACGCCGAGCTCAAGCTCGACCGGCGGCTCGCGGACAAGCGGATCTTCCCGGCGATCGACATCGACGCGTCCGGCACCCGCAAGGAGGAGCTGCTGCTCGCCCCGCAGGAGCTGCGCATCGTGCTGCAGCTGCGCCGGGTCCTGCACGCGCTCGACACGTCCGCCTCGCTCGAGCTGCTGCTCGACAAGATGAAGGCGACGCGCACCAACGTCGAGTTCCTCATGCAGATCCAGAAGACGACCGTCGAGGAGAACGCCTCCGCCTAGCCCGGCGGAACAGCGGCTCCACGCTCGGCGTTGGAAGGACCGTGCCGCTCTCTGGCACACTGGTCACCACTCCGGCTCCGGTTCACGTCCCCTCCCGGGGGCGACCCGGCGGCCACGAACGGAAGAAGGCACCGCCGTGAAGGCTGACATCCACCCGAAGTACGTGGACACCCACGTCTCCTGCACCTGCGGGAACGAGTTCACGACCCGCAGCACCGTCAGCGGCGGCGACATCCGCGCCGAGGTCTGCGCGGCGTGCCACCCGTTCTACACGGGCAAGCAGAAGATCCTCGACACCGGCGGCCGCGTGGCCCGGTTCGAGCAGCGCTTCGGCAAGCGCTCCAACTAGCGACCCTGCGGCGCCCGTCCCCTCACCGGGGGGCGGGCGCCGTTGTCATTGTCAGGAGAGGACCATGGCCGAACCGCTCGACGACCTGCTCGCGGAGCACGCCGACCTCGAGGCGCGGCTGGCGGACCCGGCCGTGCACAACGACCAGGCGCTGGCCCGCGAGCTCGGGCGCCGGTACGCCGAGATCGGCCCGATCGTCGCGGCTGCCCAGCGGCGCGAGGCGCTGCGCGGCGACCTGGCCGCGGCCAAGGAGCTCGGCATGGACGAGGAGGCCGCCGAGCTGGCGGCCGAGCTCGACCAGCTCGAGTCCGAGATCGTGCTGCTGCTCGTCCCGAAGGACCCCGCCGACGCCAAGGACGTGATCCTCGAGGTCAAGGCCGGCGAGGGCGGCGACGAGTCCGCGCTGTTCGCCGGCGACCTGGTGCGCATGTACACCCGGTACGCCGAGCGGCAGGGCTGGAAGACCGAGGTCGTCAGCGCCACCGAGGGCGAGCTCGGGGGGTACAAGGACATCGCGATCGCGGTGAAGTCGCGCGACCCGGCCAACCCCGTCTTCGGGCGGCTGAAGTACGAGGGCGGCGTCCACCGGGTGCAGCGGGTGCCGGTCACCGAGTCGCAGGGCCGCATCCACACCTCGGCGGCCGGCGTGCTCGTGCTGCCCGAGGCCGAGGAGGTCGACGTCTCGATCGACCAGAACGACCTGCGCATCGACGTCTACCGGTCCTCCGGTCCCGGCGGCCAGTCCGTCAACACCACGGACTCCGCCGTACGCATCACGCACGTGCCGACCGGCGTCGTGGTGTCCATGCAGAACGAGAAGAGCCAGCTGCAGAACAAGGAGGCCGCCATGCGCGTCCTGCGCAGCCGGCTGCTCGCGCTCGCGCTCGAGGAGCAGGCGGCCAAGGACAGCGCGACCCGCGGCGCGCAGATCCGCACCGTCGACCGGTCGGAGAAGATCCGCACGTACAACTGGCCGGACAACCGCATCGCCGACCACCGCAGCGGCTACAAGGCCAACAAC
>DATJGA010000357.1:0-4455 GCA_035495395.1 Mycobacteriales bacterium
GGTCGCCAGCGGGTACTGGTCCTTCTTCACGAAGTCCTTGACCGTGATGAGGCCCTGCAGCCGGCCGCTCGCGTCGACGAGCGGGAGCTTCTCGATCTTGTTCTTCTGCAGCAGCGCCAGGGCCTCGTCGTTGCTCACGCCCACCTGGGCGGTGACGAGCGGCATCGGCGTCATCACGTCGCGCACGAGCCGGGTGGTGTCGGACTCGAACCGCATGTCGCGGTTGGTGACGATCCCGAGCAGCACGCCGCTCTCGTCGACGACCGGCAGGCCGCTGATGCGGTACCGCCCGCACATGCGGTCGACGTCGGCCAGCGTGTGGTCGGGCGAGCACGTGACGGGGTGCGACACCATGCCCGCCTCGGACCGCTTGACGAGGTCGACCTGGGCGGCCTGCTCGTCGATCGACAGGTTCCGGTGCAGCACGCCGATGCCGCCCTGCCGGGCCATGGCGATCGCCATCCGGGCCTCGGTGACGGTGTCCATGGCGCTGGACAGCAGCGGCACGGCGAGCGTGATGCGCGTCGAGAGGCGGGTGGCGGTGTCCGCCTCGCTGGGGATGACGTCGGAGGGACCGGGCAGGAGGAGGACGTCGTCGAAGGTCAGGCCGATCGGGGCGAGAAGCCCCCCGAAGCTGTCGGTCTGGAGGGGGTCCATGCGCGCTGCTCCTGGCTGCCGGAGGAAGCAGCCCATCCTAGCCGCTCGGCCCGACGGACCGCCGTACCGCAGCTAGCTGACGAGGCCGCGTCGGAAGCCGAGCGCGACGGCCTGGGCGCGGTCGTTGACGCCGAGCTTGCGGAACAGCCGGCGCGCGTGCGTCTTGACGGTGTCCTCGGACAGGTAGAGCTCGCGGCCGATGGCGCTGTTGGACTTGCCCTGGGACATGCCGCGCAGCACCTGCAGCTCGCGCTCGGTGAGCTGCGCCTGGGCCGGGCCGGTGCGGGCCGCGTCGCGGGTGGTGAGGGCGCGGCGCAGGGAGGGCTCGACGAGGTCCATGCCGTCGAGGGCGTGCGCGACCGCGGCGCACAGCTCCTCGTGCGAGACGTCCTTGAGCAGGTACCCGCGGGCACCGGAGGAGACGGCCGCCGCGACCTGGTCGCGGTCGTCGGCGGCGGTCAGCATGATGACCTTCGCCTCGGGATACAGGTGCACCAGCCGCCGGGTGGCCTCGAGGCCGCCGAGACCGGGCATCCGGACGTCCATGAGGACGAGGTCGGGGTGCTCGTGCGGGTAGCGCGCCAGCACCTCCTCGCCGGAGGCGGCGGTCTCGACCTTGTCGACGCCGGGGACGTTGGCGACGAACTGCCGCAGGCCCTCGCGGACGATCCGGTGGTCGTCGCAGATCAGGACGGTCGTCACAGCTCAGTCCTCGCGTCGGGGGTGAGGGAGCACGAGCCGGAGCCGGCCCGCGGTGGTCTGGAGGTCGCCGCCCAGGGCCTGCGCGCGGCGCAGCCAGCGGTCGGGAGAGGCGAGGGCGACGCCGCCCTCGACGTCGACGAGCACGTGCTCGCCGTCGACGCGCAGCCGGACGCGCACGTGCGGCCCGTCGGGACGCGCCACCGCCTGCACCAGCCGGTACGCCGTGACGCCGGCCGGTCCGCGCAGCGCGGCGGCCGCGTCGACGTCGCCGAGCAGGCCGACGGCGCTGCCGCCGGCCTCGACGAGGTGGGCGGAGAGCTGGTCGAGGGCGCCGACGAAGCCCGAGGCCCCGCGCGGCCGCAGCTGCCACAGGAAGCGGCGCGCGTCCACCAGCGCCGCCTGGACGGCGTCGCGGGCGGCAGCGGGGTCACCGCCACGGGCGGCCGCGTCGGAGGCGTAGCGGGCCACGACGAGGGCCTGGACCGGGCCGTCGTGCAGCGCGTCGGCGACCTCGTCGCGGTCCTCCTCCAGCTCCTCCGATGCGGGCGGGGTGAGCGCGAGGCCGAGCACCGCGGCGGCGCTGCGCAGGGCGGGCAGCTGGCCTGGGGATGCGCCGCAGGCGACGAGCATGCCGAGCCGGGTGCCGGCGCGGCCGAGCACGGGGATGTCGACGGTCGGCACGGACTCGGCCACGGAGCCCGCCACGACGCGACCGGCGCCGTCGCGCAGGCCCACGGCCGCGAGCCCCAGACCGGTCCGGAGGGCGTGCAGCGCCGGGCCGGGAGCCCCGCCGTCCGCGAGCAGCACGGCGACGTCCCCGAGCACGAGGCACGGGTCGTCGACGGCGCTGGTCGGGCCGGGCTCGCTCACTGCTGGCCCCCTCGTGGTCGGTTCCCGCGGACGCGCTGGAGCACGTCTGCTCTCACACCTTCTGCCCGACTCATCGGCAGATCAAGAGGGCGACGTGAGCGTGCCGGCCCCTTCTGAGCCGTTGTGACCATGCGTCCACCACCCACTCGGACGGGTGACGTGGCTCGCCCGAGCGGGTGACAGGCCGTCAGCCCTCCAGAAGAGCGGTGATGTCGGGGCGCGCGAGCCACTCCGCACGCACCCCCGGAGGCAGGTCGCCGGCGATCGCGAGCACCGCGGAACGGGCCGCGGCGAGGCTGCGGTCGCTCTCCGTGCGGTCCTGGTCCGACGTCCCCTCGGCGAGCAGCGCGCCCAGCAGGGCGCGGGAGGGCCAGACCAGCGGCAGCACGCCGAGCGACTCCGCGAAGGTCGCCGAGCGGCGCAGCGTCGCGACCGCCTCGTCGGTGCCGAGCGAGACCTGGGCGAGCCCGAGCAGCAGCAGCCCCTTCGCGACGTGCCGCGGGGCCCGCGCGTCCTCGGCGCGCTGCACCGCCGCGCGCGCCTCGTCGGCGGCGTCCTCCGCGCGCCCCTCGAGCAGCGCGACCTCGGCCGTGGCCCAGCCGAGGCGGACGCGCTGGCGCCACCACTCGTCGGAGCTGCCGGGCAGCACCGCGGCGGCCTGGGCGAGCCGCGTGGCGGCCTCGTCCGCCTCGTCGAGGCCGACGGCGTCGGACGCCAGCCCGAGCAGCGCGTCGAAGGCGGCGTCCCCGGTCCCGTCGGTGAGGTCGAGGGCGGCGAGGTCGGCCTCGCGGGCGATGGCGTGGCGTCCCAGCTGGCGCTGGATGCTGGCGATCGTGGACCCGGCGAGCGCCGCGAACAGCCGCCGCTCCGCCCGGGCACCGTCCGCCGTACCGGACTCGACGAGCGGCGACAGCACGGTGAGCGCGGCGCCGTAGCGGCCGCCGGCGCCGAGCGAGACGCCCAGGAGCCACGCGGCGGCGGCCATCTCGGTGACCAGCCCCTGCGACTGCGCGAGCACGACGGCCTGCTCGAGCGCGACGACCGCGGCGGCCGGCTTGCCGTGGAACGCCGCGTGCTCACCGGTCGCGAGCAGCGACGGCAGGTCGGGGGTGCTCACGTCGGGTGACGCTAGCCCGTCGTCGTCGAGGAGCGTGGAACCAGGACCGGGGGGAACGCTCACCCGAGCATGGTCGGCGCCGCCGGAGCCCGACCTGAGCACGCCGGTAGGGACAAACCCCCTCAACTCGTAGAATCCGGGTGACGACGTCACTGGCAGGGCCGGTCGTCGTTGGACCAGGTACCCAGCCACGACCGACCGATGGAGCCACCGTGCGGCCGACCACAGCGCTCTCCCGCGTGGTGGTCGGCGTGCTCGCAGGCGCCCTGCTCGTGGGGTGCAACGCCCAGGGCCGTTCCGGCTCCGGCGCCGCCTCCCTCAGCGAGCCCGCGCCGACGACCCTCGGCGCCGTCGCCGCGCCGCGGCTGCCCGCCCTGCACGGCCGGGTGCGGCCCGACGTGCTCGTCACCGGTCGGCTCACCGGCCGCGAGGTGAAGGCGGTCTCCTCCCTCGCGCCGTCCGCCGTCGCCTTCCGGGTGGGCACCCTGCGCATCGGGACCGCCGCCGTCCACGTCGCGAGCGTCGACCCCGCGACGTTCCGCCGCTTCGCCGCAGCCGGTACGGCGGAGGCCACCGCGCTGTGGCAGGCCGTGGCCGCCGACCAGCTCGTGGCCTCCCACGACGTGGCCGCCCGGCTGCACCTCGCGCTCGGGCGCGACGTCGCCCTCCGCGGCACCCGCTCCGCCACCGTCCGGCTGGGCGGGCTGGCCACCACCGGCATCCCCGGCACGGACCTCGTGGTGAGCACCGCCCTCGGGTCCCGGCTCGGCCTGACCGGCATGGGCGTGCTGCTGACAGCAGGCAAGGCGGACCCGGGCACGCTGGCCGCCAAGGCCCGCAAGGCGGTCGGCGACGACGGCGCCGTCGACCTGCTGGCGCTGCCCGCCTCGAGCCCGGTCGCGTTCCTCACCGGGAGCCGGGCGGCGAAGGCCTTCGGCGCCTTCTCGTACCGCTACTACCCCGACGGCACGATCGTGCCGGACGCGCGATGGGTGCGGCAGAACATCGCCACCGAGCGGGTGCCGCTGCTCGGCGCCATCACCTGCCACCGGCTGATGTTCCCCCAGCTCCGCGGCGCGCTCAGCGAGGTCGCCGCCGCCGGCCTCGGC
>DATJGA010000358.1:0-2396 GCA_035495395.1 Mycobacteriales bacterium
GAACAGCGGGGGCCGGTCGTTGCCCATGAGGAACGGGCCGGACGGCACCTCCACCGTGCCCCGCGGGTCCGCCGTACCGGGGTGGGGGAGGGCCGGTGCGGGCAGGTCGCCGTGCCGGGCCGGCTGGCAGCAGGAGCTCACGCTCAGACAGCGGCCAGGGACGCGACCGCCGCCGCCCGCTCGGCCCACGGCGTGGCGCGCAGCCGGCTGAAGACCTCGTGCGCGGCCTCGGCCTGCGGGCGCGCCTCGTTGCTCCGGCCCGCGCGCGAGAGCAGCTCCGCCAGCTCCAGCTGGGCTCGGGCCGTGTAGAACGGCGCCCCGTAGGAGCGCAGCCCCTCGATCGCCTGCACCAGGTCGGGCTCGGCCGCGGTGTCGTCCTGCTCGGCGATGGCGACCAGGGCGCGCAGCCGGTGCAGCTGCGCCCGCAGGTACGGCGGGACCAGTGCCTGCGGCGCGTCCGCGACGGTGGCGAGCAGCCGCTGCGCCTCGGCCAGCCGGCCGGTCTCGAGGGCGAGCTCCACGGCCGGGATCCAGAACAGCGGGTAGTCGTCCTCGATGCCGACGAAGCCGAAGAAGGTGTCGGCGCTCTTGATCGTGAGCTCTGCCGCCTCCTCCAGCCGACCCTGCGACAGCGCGGCGATGCCTCGTTCGAGCTCGGCCATGGCACGGAAGGACACGTCCTCGGCGTCGAGCTGGGCGGCCAGGCCCTCGCCGTGCACGGCCTCCCCCCGGGCGGTGCGCGCGAGCGCCTGCGACAGCAGGGTGATGTCCTCGTGGAACGTCGCCGCGCCCGTGCCCGCGGCGCCCTCCTCCACCAGGCGGTCGATGTCGTCCCACGACCCGTCGAACCACATCGCGAAGGACAGGTTGCAGGCGAGCCACCCGCCGAGCGTGCGCTCGCCGTGGCGGCGGGCCGACGCAAGACCCTCCTCGCCCGCGGAGCGGGCTGCCGGAAGGTCCCGGTAGAGCTGCAGCGCCGTCAGGTTGTTGAGCGGCATGATGTCGGCCGCCACGAGGTGCTCGCGGCGCGCGATCGCGAGCGCGGCGTTGATCACCGCGACGCCCACCGTCGGGCGGCCGCGCATGACGTGGGTGGCGCCGTAGTGGTTGAGCGCGCGGACGAGCAGTGGCCAGTCCGACAGCACCTCGGCGAGGGAGAGCGCCCGCTCGAGGTAGGGGACCGCCTGCTCGATCTGGCCCAGGGCGTTCTTGCAGCCCGAGAGGGCGAGGATGAGCAGCAGCGTGGGCGCCTCGGTGCCGGTGAGCCCCTCGAGGGCCGCGAGGGCGTGCTCGGCCAGCGCCTGCGCCTCCATGACCTCGCCCCGCATGGACATGGCCGTGGCCGCGGTGCCCGCCGCCATGCCGGCGAGGTCGAGCCGGCCCAGCTCCGTCCAGAGCGCCTGCGAGCGCTTGCCCAGCTCGGCCGCAGCGGCCAGCTCGCCCGCGGCGAAGGCCACCGTGGCTGCCGAGGAGGCGATCCGGGCGGAGCTCTCGGTGTCGGTGGACAGCTCGAGCGCCCGCTGCAGGTAGCGCAGGCCCTCGGTGCTCGAGCCGAGCTCGGCGGCCCGGGTGCCCGCGCGCTCGAGCAGCGTCGCCGCGCGCGAGGTCAGCTCGTCCGCGTCGGGATCGCCCGGTGCGGCGTCGTGCGCCGACAGGTAGTGGCTGGCGACGACGCCGGCGAGGTCGTCCGCGTCCGCGGCTCCGGCGTAGAACTCGGCCGCGGCGAGGTGGCGCAGCTTGCGGTCCCGGCGGCCGAGGGTGTCGTAGGCGACCGTGCGCACCAGCCCCTGGACGAAGCGGTACTGCCCTCGCTCCGGCGACCGGGGGTCGGCCTCGATCGCGAGGACCTCCTTGCGCACCAGCGAGTCGAGGACCGCCGTGTGGTCGCCGCCGCCCGCCACCGCGGTCAGCCCCTCGACGGTGAACGCGGAGCCGAGGACGGCCGCGTCCTGCACCGCGCGCCGCTCCGCCGGGGGCAGGGAGTCGAGCCGCGCGGCGATGAGGGCGGTGAGGCTGGCCGGCGCCGCGAGGGCGCTGAGGTCGACCCGGCTCGCGACGTCCTCGGCGACGACGTACCGCCCGTCGCGGGGCACGACGGCGTCGCGGTCGATGAGGGCGCGGATCGTCTCGACCGCGTAGAGCGGGACGCCCTCGGCGCGCTCCACGAGCGCCGTCCGGACCTCGTCGGGCAGGCCACCGACGAGCCCGTCGACGACCGCGCCCATGGCCGCGTCGTTCAGCGGCTCGAGGTAGATCGAGGTGACCCGCCGCCCCGTGCCCCAGTGCGGGCGGCGCTCGAGCAGGACGGGCCGGCTCATGGTGAGGACGAACAGCGGCGCCCGGATGGTCTCCACGAGGTGGTCGAGGAAGTCGAGCAGGCCGTCGTCGGCCCACTG
>DATJGA010000359.1:0-9347 GCA_035495395.1 Mycobacteriales bacterium
GCGGACCGACCAGATGCGGCCGCTGAACGGCGTGGTGGAGCCGACGACGTCGTACTCGTGCGCCACTACAGCGGGAGCATGCGGGAGTCCGCGCGCGCCGCGGCCGCGGCGACCAGGCCGGCGAAGAGGGGGTGCGCCCGCGTGGGGCGGGAGCGGAACTCCGGGTGCGCCTGCGTCCCCACGTAGAACGGGTGGGTGCTCGCCGGCAGCTCGACGATCTCGACCAGTCCCCCGTCGGGCGAGGTGCCGGAGAAGACCAGGCCGGCGGCCTCGAGGGCCGGTCGATAGGCGTTGTTCACCTCGTAGCGGTGGCGGTGCCGCTCGGTGCCGGGGTCGTCGCCGTACGCCGTGGCGGCGACCGAGCCGGGCAGCAGCTTGGTGGGCCACAGCCCGAGGCGCATCGTCCCGCCCATGTCGCGGTCGCCGGCGACGACGTCCTCCTGGTCCGCCATGGTCGCGATGACGGGGTCGGGGGTGGCCGGGTCGAACTCCGCGCTGCTCGCCTTCTCGATGCCCGCGAGCTGCCGGGCCGCCTCGATGACCATGCACTGCAGCCCGAGGCAGATCCCCAGCGTGGGGACCTGCTGCGTGCGGGCGTAGGTGAGCGCGCCGACCTTGCCCTCGATCCCCCGTACGCCGAAGCCACCCGGGACGAGGACGCCGTCGACGCCCTCCAGGGCGCGGGCCGCGCCCTCGGGGGTGTCGCAGTCGTCGGAGGGCACCCAGCGGATGTGCACCTTGGCGTCGTTGGCGAACCCGCCGGCGCGCAGGGCCTCGGTCACCGACAGGTAGGCGTCCGGCAGGTCGACGTACTTGCCGACCAGCGCGATGGTCACCTCGCGGGACGGGTGGTGCACCCGCTGGAGCAGCTGGTCCCAGTCGGTCCAGTTCACGTCGCGGAAGGGCAGGCCGAGGCGGCGCACGACGTACGCGTCGAGGCCCTCGGCGTGCAGCACCTTCGGGATGTCGTAGATCGACGGCGCGTCCACCGCGCTGACGACGGCCTCCTGCTCGACGTCGCACATGTTCGCGATCTTGCGCTTGATGCCGTCGTGGATGGGGCGGTCCGAGCGGCAGACGATCGCGTCCGGCGTGATGCCGATCGTGCGCAGCGCCTGGACGCTGTGCTGCGTCGGCTTCGTCTTGAGCTCGCCCGACGGGCCGATGTACGGGATGAGGCTGACGTGGAGGAAGAAGCACCGGTCACGCCCCACCTGCTGGCGCACCTGTCGGGCCGCCTCGAGGAAGGGCAGCGACTCGATGTCGCCCACGGTCCCGCCGACCTCGGTGATGACGACGTCCACGTCGGGCCCGCCGAGGCCCAGGATCCGGCCCTTGATCTCGTCGGTGATGTGCGGGATGACCTGCACGGTGTCCCCGAGGTACTCCCCGCGGCGCTCCTTGGCGATGACGGCGCTGTAGACCTGGCCCGTCGTCACGTTGGCGCTGCCGTGCAGGTCCTCGTCGAGGAACCGCTCGTAGTGCCCCACGTCGAGGTCGGTCTCGGCGCCGTCGTCGGTGACGAACACCTCCCCGTGCTGGAAGGGGTTCATCGTGCCGGGGTCGACGTTGAGGTACGGGTCGAGCTTCTGCATCGTGACGCGCAGGCCGCGCGCCTTGAGCAGCCGCCCGAGCGACGACGCGGTCAGCCCCTTGCCCAGGGAGCTGGCGACTCCGCCGGTGACGAACAGGTGGCAGGTCTCGCCGGCTCGACTCAAGAGGAGCTCCCGTGCTCTCGCGGCCCGGTCACCGACCGGAGTTCAGCAAAGCGCTGCACGGAAGACCAGAGTAACAGCCCCTCCCCCGCGCGGGGCGCGACGCGCGGGGCGTCACCCGATCAGCTGGTGCCACAGGTCGAGCAGCGGGGCGTGCTCGAGCGCGACGCCCGACGCCGCGGCGGCGCCGAGCAGGAACGTGAGGACGGGCAGCACCCGGCGCGGCCGGACGACGAGCCCGGGTACGGCGGCACCCGGGACCAGCCGGGCCCCGACCGCGAACCGGGTGAGCAGCGAGGAGGAGGCGGCGCGACGACCGCGGTCGAGCAGCTCCTCCGGCGTGCGCGGCACGCCGAGCGTGACGACGAGGTCGGCGCCGCCGTGGTGCACGAGCAGCAGGGCCAGGTCCTCGGCGGCCGCGCGCGTGGCGCAGGTCGAGGCGGGCACGACCAGCTCGTGGAGGCGGTCGCGACCGTCCGCGCCCTCGCGCACCACCACGTCGCGGGCGCTGCGCAGGGCCTGCTCGCTCATCGCGTCGGGGTCGCCGACGACGACGTCGGGGGTCAGGCCGGCGGCCAGCACCACGTCCGCCCCGCCGTCCACGCCGACGACCACGGGCTTGCGCCGGCGCACGAAGCGGCGCAGCTCGCGCAGCTCCTGCGCACCGTCGTACGCCGGACCGACGACCACCGCGACGCGCCCGGCGACCGGGGTGCTGAGCTCCGGCAGCCCGCGGCCGTCCAGCAGCAGCTCCCGCTCGTCGACGAGGAAGCCGACCGCGCCGCCAGCAAGGTCCGCTAGCTGAGCCGCGACGCCGCCGCGGGCGAGGTCGGCCGCGACCGCGACCGACTCGGCGTCCTGCCGCATGCCGCGGGCGACCTCGGTCTCGTCGACCCACAGCGTGTCGCCGTCGAGCCGGCCCCGCGTGCCGTCGCGGAGGGCGGTGAGCACCGCCGGCCCCACGTCGTCGACCAGTGGGACGCCCGCGGCGACGAGCAGCGCGGGGCCCAGGTTGGGGTACCGACCGCTGGAGCTGGGCGCCGCGTTGACGACGGCGGCCACCCCCCGGTCGAGGAGCAGCTGGGCGGTGCCGCCGTCGAGGTCGACGTGGTCGAGCACCGCGATGTCCCCTCGGGCGAGGCGCGGCGCCAGGCGCGAGGAGCGGCTGTCGACGCGCAGCGTCCCCACCGTCCCGTCGACGCCTCGTCTGCTCCTGAGCCTCATCCCATGAGTGAAGCCCCGCGGGCGCGCTGACGGCTGCACCCGCGCAGGTACGGCGTGTCGGCCCCTACCGGGCGTCGCGGGCCGACCGGGCGCGCGACTCGGCCAGCAGCTCCTCGGCGTGGGCGCGCGCCAGCCCGCTGTCGAGTCCGGCGAGCATGCGGGAGAGCTCACCGACGCGCGCCTCGTCGTCGAGCAGCTCGACACCGCCACGTGTCACGGCCCCGCCCTCGTCGGTCTTCACGACCCGCAGGTGGCTGTCGGCGAAGGCGGCGACCTGCGGCAGGTGCGTCACGACGAGCACCTGGTGATCCGCCGCCAGCCGGGCCAGCCGGCGCCCGATCTCGACCGCAGCGGCACCGCCCACCCCCGCGTCGACCTCGTCGAACACCATGACGGGCACCGGGTCGGCACCGGCGAACACGACCTCCACGGCGAGCATGACGCGGCTCAGCTCGCCACCCGACGCGCCCTTGCCCAGCGGGCGCGCCGGCGCGCCGCGGTGCGGGACGAGCAGGAGCTCGACCTCGTCCAGCCCGTCCGGGCCGGCCTGCAGGACCCGGTCGCCCACGCGGAGGCCGTCCGCCGCCTCCCGCTGGGCGACGGCCGCCACCACCTCGGCGTGCGGCATGGCGAGCTGGACCAGCTCGGCGGTCACCGCCGTCCCGAACCTGTCCGCGGCCGCCTCACGCGCGCTCGTCAGCCGACTGCCCAGGTCGGCGAGCTGCTCGGCGAGCGCTGCCTCCTCCGTCCGGAGCGCGCTGACCTGGTCGTCGGTGCCCTCGAGGAGCAGCAACCGCTGCTGCGCCCCGGCAGCCCAGGCGAGCACCGCCTCCAGGTCGGTGACCCCGAGCCGCCGGACGACCGCGAGCAGCCCGGCCAGCCGCTGCTGCGCCGACTGCAGGCGGGCCGGGTCAACCTCCACCCCGGCGGCGTACGCGGCCAGGTCCTGGGCGAGGTCCGTCACCAGCACGCCGACCTCGCGCGCGCGGGCGGCCAGCGCCGCGAGCGCCGGGTCGTGCGCGGCCACCGCGTCGAGCTGGCGCTGCACGGCGACCACGAGCTGAAGGGCGTCGGTGGCCTCGCCCGCGTCGTCCCCCGTCAGGAGCTGCTGCGAGGTGCCCGCGGCCGAGCCCAGCCCGTCCGCGTGCGCGAGGCGCTCGATCTCGGTCTCCAGCGCGGTCTGCTCACCGGGCTCCGGCGCCAGCGCCTCGAGCTCGGCCAGGCCGATGCGCAGCAGCTCCGCCTCGCGGTGCCGCTCCTCGGCGGCCGCCTCGAGCTGCGCGACGGTCGCGCGCACGTCGCGCAACCGCGCCCACAGGCCGCCGAAGGCCTCGCGGAGGGCCACCACGTCGGGACCGGCGAACCGGTCGAGCGCCGCCCGCTGGCGGGCCGGCTGCAGCAGGCGCTGCTGGTCGTTCTGCCCGTGCAGCGCGAGGACGTCCTCCCCCACGTCGGCGAGCACCCCCACGGGCACCGACCGCCCGCCCACGTGGGCGCGGGACCGGCCGTCGGCTCCCACGGCGCGCGACAGCAGCAGCGCGCCGTCGTCGAGCTCGCCGCCCGCGTCGAGGCAGCGCACCACCGCGGGGTGGTCGCCCGCCAGCAGCAGCCGGCCCTCGACCACCGCGCGGCCGACGTCGGGCCGCACCCGCCCCGCGTCGGCGCGCCCTCCGAACAGCAGGGCCAGGCCCTGGACGACCATGGTCTTGCCGGCGCCCGTCTCGCCCGTGAGCACGGTGAGACCGGGCGACAGCGGGAGCACGGCGTCCTCGATCACGCCGAGCCCCTGGATCCGCAGCTCCTCGAGCACACCGCGATCCTCGCGGCCCGGACCGACAGGCCGGCCGCCGGGCGCGTCAGGGCTCATTGCCGCGCCACCCGTCCACAGGCAGGTCGAACTTCTCGACGAGGGTGTCGGTGAAGGTCCTCGGGTGCGGCGGCTTCGCCAGCAGCACCGGTGCCGCGCCTCGCCGTACCTCGACCCGGGCCCCGTGCGGCAGGGACAACGACCGGCGGCCGTCGCAGGAGAGCACGGCGTCGGTCCCGCTCGGCAGCACCTCGATGGCGACCACCGACGAGGGCGCGACGACCATGGGCCGCGCGAACAGCGCGTGCGCGCTGATCGGGACGATGAGCAGCGCCTCGACGCCGGGCCACACGACGGGACCGCCGGCGCTGAACGCGTACGCCGTGGAGCCGGTCGGCGTCGCCGCCAGCACCCCGTCGCAGCCCCACCGGGACAGCGGTCGGCCGTCGACCTCGACGACCACGTCGAGGACCCGCGCGCGGTCGCCCTTCTCCAGGGCCACCTCGTTGAGGGCCCAGCCCTCGTCGAGGACCTGCCCGTCCAGCGTGGCGGTGAGGTCGACGGTGAGGCGCTCCTCCACGGCGTAGTCGGCGGCGAGGACGTGGTCGAGCGTCTCCTCGAGGTGGCTGGACTCGACCTCGGCGAGGAAGCCGACGCGCCCGAGGTTGACGCCCAGCAGCGGGACGTGCGCGCCCCGCGCGAGCTCCGCGGCCCGCAGGATCGTGCCGTCGCCCCCCAGCACCAGGACGAGCTCGGCGCCCGCTGCGGCACCGTCCGTGGGGCAGGCGACCGTGCCCGGAGCGGCGATCTCCGCGGCCTGCTCCTCGAGCAGCCGCACCTCGACCCCGGCGGCGACGAGCCGCGCCGCCGCCGCCCGGGCTGCCTCGGTCGTGCGCGCCCGGGCGGTGTGCGCGAGGAGCAGCACGGAGCGGGTCACGGGTGCGAGCCTGCCACGCCTACTGCGGTCCGTCCGCGACGGCGCGCTCGAGCGCAGCGCGCTCCAGCGGCGGGACCCCCGACCTGAGCCAGAGGAAGTACTCGACGTTGCCGCTCGGACCGGGCAGCGGGCTGGCGACCACGCCGCGGACCCCGAGACCGAGCTGCCAGGCCTGGTCGGCCACGCGCTGCACGGCCGCGGCGCGCGCAGCCGGGTCGCGCACCACCCCTCCCGTCGGCAGGTTCTCCCGGCCCACCTCGAACTGGGGCTTCACCATGGGCAGCAGGTCGGCGCCGGGCCGGGCGCAGGAGAGCAGGGCCGGCAGCACCAGGCCCAGCGGGATGAAGGACAGGTCGGCGACGACGAGGTCGACGGGCGCGCCGACCTGCTCCGGGGTGAGGTTGCGGGCGTTGACCCGCTCGACCACCGTGACGCGGGGGTCGGTGCGCAGGCTCCAGGCCAGCAGGCCGTAGCCCACGTCGACGGCCACCACGTGCGCCGCCCCGCGCCGCAGCAGCACCTCGGTGAAGCCGCCGGTGCTGGCGCCGGCGTCCAGCGCGCGCGCCCCTGAGGGGTCGTAGCCGAAGGCGTCCAGCGCGCCCAGCAGCTTGTGGGCCCCACGGGACACCCACTGCTCCGCAGCCCCCTCGTCGACGAGGAGGGCGGCGCCCGGTTCCACCGCGGTCGCGGCCTTCGTCGCGACCTGGCCGGCCACCCGCACGTGCCCGGCAGCGATCAGCGCGGCGGCGTCCTCCCGGCTGCGCGCCAGGCCCCGCCGTACGAGCTCGGCGTCGAGCCGGGCGCGCCGCGCCAGCTCAGGCCTCGTCGAGCGCGGCCAGCGCGTCCTGCAGCGAGCGGTGCACCGCGTCGAAGACCTCGACGTGCTCGGCGACCGGGCGCTCCTCGAGGCCGTCGAGCAGGGCGAGCGCCTCGGCCACGGCCTCCTCCTCAGCCACCGGACGCCTTCTTCGCAGGGGCCTTCTTCGCAGGAGCCCTCTTCGCGGCTGCCTTCTTGGCGGGCGCCTTCTTCGCGGGCGCTGCCTTTGCCGGCGTGCCGGCGCGCAGCTGGGCCTCGAGGCTCTTGATCCGGGCCTGCAGCGCGTCCACCTCGTCCTTGCTCACGAGACCGACGCGGCCCAGCGCCTTGTCCACCTCGTACCGCACCAGCGCGACGACGGCCTCGCGGTTGCTCTTGCTCTGCGCCACCAGGTCGTCCGCCAGGGACTGGACCTGCCCCGCCGTCGCCTCGCCCTGCGCCACGAGAGCCTTCGCGGCGCTCGTCGCGCGCTGCCTCGTGACGTCCGTCAGACCCGTCGCCAGTGCCAGGTAGCCCTTGATCGCGTCCTTCACGTACGTCCTCCTGGTGTCGCCTCGTCGCGCGGTCCTGAACGCTACCGCGAGTCCGGTAGCGTCCACGCTCGGCGCGAGCGAAGGAGAGCTGGTGGCGTCCGAGGCGGAGTGCGAGGCGGCCCTGCAGTCGCTCGTGGACGCCATGTCGACGCTCGAGCCGGAGCTCCGTCGCAAGTACGTCGTCGACCGCACCGTGTCGGTGCGGGTCACCGACCTCGACGTGACCTGGGCGGCCCACCTCACCGAGGAGGGCCTCATCGGGATGTCGACGGACGCTCCCAAGGCGCAGGTGCGCCTCACCGTGACCTCCGACGACCTGCTCGCCCTGGTGGCGGGGAAGCTCGCCGTACCCACGGCCGTCGCCACGGGTCGGGTCCGGGTGCAGGCCAGCCCCTTCGACCTGCTGCGGCTCAGCTCCTTCCTCTAGCCGGCCCAGGCGAGCGCGCAGGCGGCGCGCAGCGCCAGGTCCGGCGGCCCCTCCTGGCGCACCTCCGCCCCCACGCGCTCGGCCCGCCCCGCCCCGCAGGTCGCGACGTCACCCGACACCGCGACCGGGGGGTGCGGCGCCAGCAGCGCGCGCAGGTCCCACCCGACGTACGTCGGACGCGACCCGGGCGGGGCGGCCAGCAGGTCGTCGACCGTGGTGACGCCGGTGAGCACGAGGAGGCAGTCCGTCCCGGCGCGCACGGCACCGAGGACGTCGGTGTCCAGCCGGTCGCCGACGACCAGCGGGCGGCGCGCCGCGACCCGCTCCAGGCTCGCCCGGTGCAGCTCCGGCTCCGGCTTGCCCACCACCACCGGTGAGCGGCCGGTCGCCGTCTCGAGGGCGGCGACGAGCGCGCCGTTGCCCGGCACGAGGCCACGCGCCGTGGGGTACGTCGAGTCGCGGTTGCCGGCGACCCAGAGCGCTCCGGCCTGGATCGCGACGGAGGCCTCCGCGAGGTCCTCCCAGCTCGTCGTCGGCGCCAGCCCCTGGACCACGCCGAGCACCCCGGCAGCCTCGCGCACCGGGCACAGCCCGCCTGCCCGCACCTCGTCGGCGAGGTCCTCGGTGCCGAGGACGAGCACGAGCGCGCCCCGCGGCAGGCGGGCCGCCAGGTAGCGGACGGCGGCGTGCGCCGAGGTGACGACGTCGTCAGGGACGGCGGGGACACCCAGCTCGGACAGGTGCGCCGCCACCGCGGACGGTCTGCGGGAGGCGTTGTTCGTCACGAACGCGACGCGCATCCCCGCACGTCGCGCTGCCGCGACGGCCTCCGCGGCGTGCGGCACCGCCTCCGGCCCGACGTACAGCACCCCGTCGAGGTCGAGCAGCCCGGCGTCGTACGCCTCGACGAGCGGGCGCTCGGACGAGCCGAGCCCGGTGGCCGGGGTGGGCGGCACTAGCGGCGCGAGGCCGTCAGCGCCGCGCGCGCGCCGCGCAGGGCGGTGCTGTAGTAGGCGATGTCCGGGCGCATGGCCGCGGCCAGGGACAGGTGCTCCACCGCCGCCTCGAGGTCACCGAGCTTCGTCTCGGCGAGCCCCAGGCCGAACTGGGCGTAGTCGTCCGCCGGGTTCACCGAGATGATCCACGCGAAGTTCTCGCGCGCCTCCTCGTACATCCCCATGTCGAACTGCGCGCGCGCCAGCGCCTCGCGGGCCATGCGCGACTCCGGCTCGCTCGACGAGGCGTGGCCCAGGACCTGGACGGCGGCGGCGGCGTCCCCGTTCTCGAGGAGCTCGAGCCCGCGCAGGTACCAGTCGTAGGCGTCGCCTCGCGGCGCGACGTCGGGCGGCGGCGGCGGCAGGTCTGCGTACGGCCGCGGTCGCTCCTCGTCCGGCGCCCGGGGGTCGTACCGGGGGTCGTACCTGTCGGACACGCCGCCTCCTCGCACTCGAGCCGCGTCGTCGCCGACGCCGGCACTCCCTGGTCACCACGAGCCCGGACCTAGCATCAGCCCATGCCCGAAGGTCCCGCTCCCGTCCCGCCTCCTCCCGTCCGTCCTGACGGACTGGTGCTCTCGCCGTTCCGCGCCCTGCGGTACGACGCGGACCACGTCGACCTCACCACGGTCACCTCGCCGCCGTACGACGTCCTCGACGCCGCCGGCGTCGCGGCGCTCGAGGAGTCGAGCGACGTCAACGTCGTACGGCTCATCCTCCCACGTGACGAAGCCGTCGAGGGGGACCGCTACGAGCGCGCCGCCGCCACACTCCGATCATGGTGCGCGCAGGGGGTGCTGCGGCACGACGACGCGCCCGCGCTGTACGTGTACGAGCAGGCCTCGGCCGAGCACGTCCAGCGGGGGCTGGTCGGGGCCCTGGCGCTCAGCCC